>DASWWB010000371.1:0-4310 GCA_036406115.1 Herpetosiphonaceae bacterium | reverse complement strand
GGCGGTGAGCGGCGGCGCGGCGGCTGCGTCCTGGTGGGCGGCCGCTGCTCGGGCCGGCGCGGCCCGCCAGAGCACCACCCCGCAGGCCAGCATCAGCGCCAGCAGCCCGCCGAAGCCGAACGTCCAGAACAGGCTTTGCAGCCGCAGCGTCAGCCGGGGCTCGATCAGCACCGGATAGCTGAGCAGCGCCAGCATGCTGCCGACATTGCTCGCCACGTAGAGGAAATAGGGATCCTTGGCCGCCTTGTGGCTGGTTTGGGAGAACCAGGTTTGGAGCAGCGGGCTGGTGGCCGAGACCGCGAAAAAGGGCAGGCCGACCGAGGTCCCCAGCAGCGCCAGCAGCCAGAGCAGCGGGTTTTCCGAGCGCGGCGGCACCCAGCCGGCGGGCACGCCGATCGGCAGCGCGAGGAGCGCCAGCGCCAGCACGCCGAGATGGACCGCCACCTGCTTCTTGGGCGCCAGCCGCTTGGTCAGCAGATGGGCGTAGCCGTAGCCCGCCAGCAGCACCGCCTGATAAAAGACCAGCGCCGTGTTCCAGACCGCCGGCGTGCCGCCCAGCAGCGGCAGCGCCATGCGGGCGAACATCGGCTGGACCACGAACAGCAGCATCGCGCTCACGAAAATCGTCAGACCGTACACAATAAGCATGGAGCACTCCCTCGCCGGGCACATTTGGTGGATGGGGCTGTCGGCGCCACGGTGGGCTGCATTCTATCATCGATTCGGCCGGGCGCGACGCTGCTGGCGCGGCGGCCGCCGGGCTGCCGGCCGGCCGGTCAGTTCGGCGATGATTCGGGCGCCGGCGCGGCGAATCAGTGGCGCCGCCCATCGCGTGTTCTGCCCATCCCAATCAGCTTAAACGCGGATGAGGATCGGGCGGCGCTGATTGACATAGCGCGGCGTTTCTGGTATAATCAGAACATACGTTCGATCACGAGTATGTACGATTGGTTGAGTACGAAACGCGAGGTGAGAGCCATGATGAACCGACAGATCGCGCAAATCCTCTTCAACATCGCCACCCTGCTGAAGCGGCAGGAGGGCAACCCGTACCGCATCCGCAACTACCGCAACGCGGCCCGCGCCATCCTGCGGGCGCAGCACTCGCTGGCGGAGCGGGCGATGGCCGGCCAGGAGCTGGGCATCCCCAACCTGGGCGAGAGCCTGACCCGCAAAATCACCGCGCTGGCGACGACCGGCCACCTCGATTTCTACGACGAACTATGCTCCGATCTGCCGCTGGACCAGCAGCGCCTGCTGAAGGTCCCGGGCATCGGCCCCATCCTGGCCGAGCGCATCAGCAAGGAGCTGGGCACGACCAACCTCATCGAGCTGCTGCGCGAGGCCGCCAGGCGGCGCCTGGAGCAGATCTGGGGCATCGGGCCGGCGCGGGCCGGGGCGATCGTGGAGGCGGCCTTCCCCGACGACTCGCCGGAGCCGCCGCCGGCCGCAGGCGCCGCCGCCGCCGCTCCGCGCAAGGATAACATCGTCTACACCCAGTCCACGCTCTGGGACTATCACCTGACCAAGCCCGCCAAGGCCGCCTAGCGCGCCGCGGTTAGTCGCCGAGGGGCCACGCCCGCGCCGTGGCCCTTTGTGTTGAGTTGTGGAGAATGCCATGGTCAAGCGCAAGGCGCCGGTCGCCGCCGAGCAGATGGAGCTGGAGGAGCTGCTCGCCTCGCTGGAAGATCTGGATCTGCTGGACGCGGCGCTCCTCGCCGACGAGGACGAGGAGGACGACGAGCTGCCCGCCGACGCGGCGCTGGCCGGCGGCTTCCGGGCAACCTTGCAGTTCCCGCCCCGGCCCTACCAGGAGGAGGCGCTGGCGGCCTGGAAAGCCGCCGGCGGCCGGGGCGTGGTGGTGCTGCCCACCGGCGCCGGCAAAACCGTCCTGGCGCTGATGACCGTCGCCGAGCTGAAGCTGCGGACGCTGGTGGTGGTGCCGACGATCGAGCTGCTGTACCAGTGGCGCGACGCGATGGTCGAGAAGCTTGGCGTGCCCGCCGCCAAGGTCGGCGTGATCGGCGACGGGCTGCGCCAGCTGCGGCCGATCACCGTCATCACCTACGCCTCGGCGGCCATGCCCGAGTCGCCGATCGACGGCTTCGGGCTGCTGATCTGCGACGAGGCCCATCACCTGCCCTCGGCCTCCTACAGCGAGATCGCCCGCCGCGCCAACACCCCGTACCGCCTCGGCCTCACCGCCACCCCCGAGCGCTCCGATGGCCTGCACCGCGCCTTGGACAAACTGCTCGGCCCCGAAGTCTACCGCCGCGCGCCGGCGGACCTGGCGGCCGAGGGCCACATCGCCCAGTTCAAGGAGCAGCGGATCTTCGTCGATCTCACCCCCGAGGAGCTGGTGCGCTACGAGACGCTGATGACGACCTGGAAATGGTACCTGTCGGCCCATCGCCACACCCTGGCCAAGGGCGGCGATTTCTTCGGCGAGCTGATCCGGCGCGCCGGCAACGATCCCAAGGCCCGCCAGGCGCTCCAGGCCCATCACCAGGCCCGCATGATCGCCCTCAACGCCGAGCGCAAGCTGGCCGAGGTGGCCAAGCTGCTGGAGGCCCATCGCGCTGACAAAGTGATTGTCTTCTCGGAGTACAACGCGCTGGTCGGGACGCTGAGCCGCCAGTTCGCCCTGCCCTCGATCACCTACAAGACCGCCGCCGACGAGCGCAAGGCGATCCTCGACGGTTTCCGCAACGGCGCCCTCTCCAAGCTGGTGACGGGCCGGGTGCTCAACGAGGGCGTGGACGTGCCGGACGCCAACGTGGCGATTGTCGTCAGCGGCTCCTCGACGGCCCGCGAGTACATCCAGCGCCTGGGCCGGGTCCTGCGCAAGAAGCCGACCGAGGCCCTGCTCTACGAAGTGATCACCCGCAACACCACCGAGGTCAAGACCGCCCGCAAGCGGCGCCAGGCCGCGGCGTAGCAGAGGAGAACCGCCATGGCGTTGGCGCTGAGCGATTTCAAGAAGACGAGCCGCACCACCGAGGCCGGCCGCCAGCTTTATCCCTACCTGATCAAGGACGACCGCTATCTAGCGTCGATCGCCTACGCGATCGGCTACTACGAGCAGATGGTCGGCAGGCGCCGCGCCGAGCTGGAGACGGCGACCCTGATGGAGTTTTTCGGCGATCCAAAGCTGGCGCGCGGCCTGGTGGCCTGCTTCCACCGCACCTACCGCTGGCACCAGCAGCGCTTCAGCGAGGTGCTGCCGGCCGAGGACTGGGCGGCGCTGCGCGAGCGCGGCCTGTGCGCCCCCGCCGACCTGCGGGCCTTGCTCTACGCCTACGCCAACCAGCGGCACGACGGCTTCGTCCTGCCCCACGAGCGGCCGGCGGCGCTGGCGGCTCTGTGCGCCGATCTCCCGATCGGCCCGCGCCAGTTCGAGGAGCTGCTGGTGCTCGACGACGAGGGCGAGGCGCTGCTGGTGCGCGGCGGGCCGCCGCCCGAGGCCGCCGACATCGTCGCGCTCTACAATTTCCACTCGCTGGAGACGGCGCTGCGCAACGCCCGCTCGATCACCCTGCGGCTGGGCGGCGAGGTCTGGCCGATGCTGCTGTCGGTGCGCAACCTGGCCCGGCGCTACAAACTGGACTACACGATCGTCGAGGGGCCGCGCGACCTGTTCGGCCAGCAGTTCGTCGTCACCTGGCACGGCCGCAAGGACGCGCTGGGCTCCTGGAGCCGCCACGGCCGGCGGATCGTGCGCGGCGTGCTGCGGCTGCTGGCGGCCCATCCCGACTGCGCCCTCGACGGCGAGGCCCAGGTCTGGCTGGCCGGCAAATCGTCGACGGTGAAGCTGGACCGGCGGGCGCTGGCGGCGCTCGGCGTCGAGTCGCGCAACGCGGGCCAGGGCGACGAGGCCTGGGAGACGACCCTCGACTCGGCGCTGGCAGGCGCCTGGAGCAAAGCGGCGGCGCGCAAGGCGACCGCCGGCTGGCGGCTGCGGCGCGATCCCGAGCCGCTGGTGCTGGAGGGCGGCGTGCTGGTGCCCGATTTCATCGCGCTGCGCGGGCCGCAGCGGGTGCCGGTTTTCGTGCCGGCCACCGTCGCCGGCGCCGAGGCGCTGGCCAAGCCGCTCGACGGCCTGGCGGTGGCGCTGGTGGCGGCGCCGGCCGGTGCGCTCGGCGCCTTCAAGGGCCGCACGCTGCCGCTCGTGCCCTACGACGATGCGCCCGATGTGGCGGCGATGGTGTCGGCGCTGGAGGATCATTTCCCCGCCGCGACGCTGCGCCAGCCGATCGACCGCTGGGAGCGGCTGGCCGCCCTGCTCGACGAGCGCGGCTTCGTGGCCGAGG
>DASWWB010000370.1:0-2289 GCA_036406115.1 Herpetosiphonaceae bacterium | reverse complement strand
GCCCCGGCGGCGCCGCGCGTCCAGGCGCGGGCTGGCGGCGGGGCGCCGCGCGGATCGCGGATGGGGCGAGCTGGCGGAGCGGAGGCGGCGCCGGCGCTGGAATTGCCGCGCTACTCGATCTTCCATCCGATCGCCCTGCCGGGGTTCCTGGGCGGGTTCGGCGCCTTCGGCTTCATCGGCCGCGGCCTGGGGCTGGACGGGCTCGGCGCGCCGCTGCTTGGGCTCGCGGGCGGCCTGCTGCTGTCGCTGGCGATCTTCAAGCTGTTCGTGCGGCTGATCCTGGGCTCCGAGGGCGGCGACGCGCCGGCGGTCGAGTCGGCGGTCGGCGCGCTGGCCACGGTGACCACGTCCATCCCCGCCGGCGGGCTGGGCGCGGTGGCCTACGAGGCCGCCGGGCGCCGCCAGACCGTCCCGGCCCGCGCCGAGGCCGGCCCGCTGGCGCGCGGCAGCGAGGTCGTGATTCTGGAGGTCCGGCAGCACGTAGCCCTGGTAGGGGAATTCGAAGATCACCCCTCGCAGCTGTAACCGGCGGCTAGGCGGGCCGTATCCATGATGTTGAAACGGAGGCGGCGATGATCTTCGGGATGCCAGCGGATTTGGTGCTGTACGGGGCGGCGCTCGGCCTGAGCCTGCTGTTGGGATTGACGAGCGCGCTCAGCGGCTCGGACTTCGATCTCGACAGCGAGATCGGCACGGACCATGGCCTCTCGACCGGCGGCGCCGGCCTGCCGGCCTACTCGCTGCTCAACCCGGTCGCGCTGCTTTCGTTTCTCGGCGGCTTCGGCGCCTGCGGCTTCATCGCCCGGGGCGCCGGGCTCGGCGCGCTGACGGGGCTGGGCCTCGCGGCGCTCGGCGGCCTGCTCCTGTCGCTGCTGCTGCACCGGCTCTTCGTCAAGCTCGTGCTTGGCGCGCAGGGCGGGGCGGCGCACGAGACCGAGGAGGCTGTCGGCAAGCTCGCCACCGTGACGGTCGCCATCCCCTCCTCCGCCGGCCTGGGCGCCGTGGCCTACGAGGCCGACGGCCGCCGCCAGACCATCTCGGCCCGCCCGCTGCACGAGCAGCCGCTGGCCCGCGGCAGCGAGGTCGTGATCGTCGCCCTTGAACGTCACATCGCGGTTGTCCAACCGCTGTAAACGCCAGTAATCATTTTATTGAATGTGCTTGCACAGGCCATCTTGCGCTGGTGCTAGAAATGACCGTGCCCGAGGAAAGGTCGTGATTGGCCATGGGAGTGTTCGTTCTCGTCGGAGTGTTCGCCTTACTGCTGATCGTATTGATGGTGCTGACCTTCATCGCCTCGCGCTATGTGAAGGTCGCCCCCAACGAGGCGCTGATCATCTCCGGTCGGCGCCACCAGCGAAGCGACGGCTCCATCCGCAACTATCGGATTGTTAGCGGCGGTGCGACGTTTGTCTGGCCGGTGTTGGAAAAAGTGGACCGCCTGTCGCTGGAAAGCGTGACGCTCGACATCGAGACCCCCGAGTTCTACACCAAGCTCGGCGTGCCGATGCGGGTCGAGGCGGTGGCGCAGATCAAGGTCCGCGGCGACGAAGTGTCGATCGGCACCGCCGCCGAGCAGTTCCTCTCCAAGTCCCTCGATGAGATCAAATCGATCGCCTACCAGATGATGGCGGGCCACCTGCGCGGCATGCTCGGCACGCTGACGGTCGAGGAGATCATGGCCGGCCACGAGGCCTTCGCCCAGCGCGTGCAAGACGTGTCGGCCAGCGACCTGGCCAACATGGGCCTCACCGTCGTCTCCTTCACCATCCGCGAGATCAGCGACTCGAACGGCTACCTGCAGGCGCTCGGCCGCCCGCAGATCGCCCAGGTCAAGAAGAACGCGACGATCGGCGAAAGCGAGGCGACCCGCGACGCGACAATCTCATCGGCCCAGGCCCAGCGCGAAGGCCAGCTGGCCAAGCTGACCGCCGAGACCGCGATCGCCGAGGCCGACCGCGACCACAAGATGCACCTGGCGCAGTTCGAGGCCAGCGTCAACCAGAAAAAGGCCGAGACCGACCTGGCCTACGACCTCCAGCGCTTCAAGACCGCCCAGTCGGTGACCCAGGAGCAGGTGCAGGTCGAGATTGTCCGCAAGGCCCGCGAGACTGAGGTGCAGCAGCAAGAGGCCCTGCGCCGCGAGCAGGAGCTGATCGCGACCATCCGCAAGCCGGCGGAGGCCGAGCGCGAGCGCATGATCCTGCTGGCCGAGGCCGAGGCGATCAACCTCAAGCG
Organism: Herpetosiphonaceae bacterium; assembly: GCA_036406115.1. Taxonomy (GTDB): domain Bacteria; phylum Chloroflexota; class Chloroflexia; order Chloroflexales; family Herpetosiphonaceae; genus DASWWB01. Next base: position 51 of record DASWWB010000370.1, on the reverse strand, counting down.
CGTCGCCGAGGGCCGCGCCGAAGCCGCCCAGCGCGTCGGCACCGCCGAGGC
>DASWWB010000369.1:0-5489 GCA_036406115.1 Herpetosiphonaceae bacterium | reverse complement strand
CAGCGTCCCGCTCTACCTGCGGCACGGCTTCGGCGCGGCGGGCGGCTTGCTCGCCCGGTCGGGGCCGAGGGCGGAATGATGGCGGCGCGTCACATCAATCAACAGGAGAAGGAGAATCTGATGGATCCGCACCAGGATGCGACGCTCCGGCGGCTGCTGCGCGCCCGCGCCTTCATCGCCGCCGCCGCCGACCAGCCGATCGACCTCGCCCTGATCGCCAGGGAGGCCAGCTTTTCGCGCTACCACTTCCTGCGCCTGTTCCGCGACACCTTCCACCAGACGCCCCACCAATACCTGACCGAGCGCCGGATCGCCCGGGCCAAAGGCTTGTTGGCGGCGAGCCAGCTCAGCGTGACCGAAGTCTGCTTCGAGGTCGGCTTCCAAAGCCTGGGCTCGTTCAGCAGCCTGTTCCAGCGCTGCGTCGGCTACCCGCCGACCGAATATCGCCGGCGGATTTTCCAGGGCGTCGCCCTCTACCCGCGCTTCATCCCCGCCTGCTATCGCGGCGCCTGGCTGATCAACCCGCCGGCGCGCTGAGCTGCCGGCGCGGCGCCGCAATTTTCGAGAAGCGCGGCGGCGGCGGCCGGGCTACAATACGCACATGTGTTCGCAACGAACAGATCGCAACGAGGAGGACCTAGATGATCCAGAAGCTGACGCACACCACGATCTACGTGCATAACCAGGACGAGGCGCTGGCGTTTTACACCGACAAGCTCGGGTTCGTGGTGCGGATGGACGTGACCATGGAGGGCGGCTTTCGCTGGCTCACCGTGGGTCCGGCGAGCCAGCCGGAGCTGGAGCTGGTGCTGTTCGACATCACGCCGGGCGGCATGTTCGACGCCGACGCCGCCACCCAGCTGCGCCAGCTCCAGGCCCGAGGCATCTTCGGCGGCGGCGTCTTCACCACCGCCGACTGCCACGCCACCTACGCCGAACTCAAGGCGGGCGGCGTCGAGTTCGTCTCGCCGCCGCAGGAGCAGCCCTACGGCGTGGAGGCGGTCTTCAAGGATCCGTCGGGGAATATTTTCAGCCTGACCCAGCGCCGCTAGCCGCTCACACCGCGCGCCAGAACTCCTCGCCGGCGGCGCCTTGGGCGGTGCGGGGCGCGAAGCCCATTTGCAGCAGATAGCCGCGGTGGGCTTCGCTGGCCGTCGCGCTGTAGAGGTGATCAACGCCCAGCTCGCGGAAGCGGCCGGCCTGCTGGCTGTAGAGGAACAGGCCCGGCTTGAGATCGCGGTAGCCCGGAATCACATAATCGAGCTGGACCTGGAGCCCGCCCCGGCCGTCCGGAGCGCCGACGAACAGCCCCACCGGCTGGGCGTCGCGCAGGATCAGCCAGCGGACTTGGCCGGGCTCCGGCCGGTAGCTCCAGTCCGGGAAGAAGCGCTTGATATCGGCGGCGTGGAAGGCGAGGAAGGCCTGGACGTAGCCTGAATCGGCCTCGGCGTCGACGCAGCTGAAATAGGTCTGCTTGCGCAGCATCTCGGCCAGGTAGTAGATATTGATCACCACGATCGCCGCATTGACCAGGGCCACCGGATAGGCGCCGATCAGCGCGCCATAGACCGTGAAGCACAGCGAGCCGATCAAATTAAAGATCCGCAGCCGCAGCACCGAGCGCATCGTCAGCGAAACGGCCACCAGCAGCGAAGCCGCGTAGCCGACCCATTCAATCCATTGGTTCATGTGGGATATGCTCCTTTGCAACGCCAAAATGCCGGCGGCCATGCCGGCGAAGTCGCGGAGACGGCCGGCAGCGGTTGGCGCCGGCGATCGCTCGCGGGAAAGGCGGAGACGAAAACCTCATTGTACCCGATTTCACGCAGCGCGCAGCCGCCGCACGGTTGTTGCTATGATCGGCGCCAAGGAGGGACAAACCATGGATTGGCAGACGAATCTGATCACAACCCGCGAGGGTATCAAGGAGCTGCTGAGCAGCAGCAAACGGATCGCAGTGCTGGGGATGCGCTCCGAGCGTCATCCCGGCAAGCCGGCGTTTTACGTGCCCGAATATCTGGCCCAGGCCGGCCTGGAGGTCATCCCGGTGCCGGTGCATGAGCGCGAGATCAGCCAGATCCTGGGGCGCCAGGTCTATTTCTCGCTGGCCGAGGTGCCGGGGCCGATCGACCTGGTCGATGTCTTCCGGCGCGCCGAGGATATCCCGGGCCACGTCGAGGACATCCTGGCCGCCCGGCCGCGCGCCGTCTGGTTCCAGTCGGGGATTCGCAACGACGCCGTGGCCGAGCAGCTGGCCCGCGAGGGCATCCAGGTGGTGCAAGACCGCTGCCTGATGGTCGAGCACCGGCAGATGCGCTATGCTTAGCCGATCGTATCCGCTGTGTAGGAGAACCAATGATGCTCACCCAGGAGCAGCGCCAGCCGCTGATCGACGCCATCCGCCGGCTGCCGGCCCAGCTTGAGGCGCTTGTCGCCCCGCTCTCAACCGAGGATCTGATCACGCCGTTCCTTGCAAGCGAGTGGACGGTCGCCCAGAACATCCATCACCTGGCCGACTCGCACATGAACAGTTTCATCCGCCTGAAACTGATCCTAAGCGAGGATCATCCGACGCTCAAGCCCTACGACCAGGACGCCTGGGCAGCGATGCCGGACAGCAATCACGCCGACATCGAGGACTCACTCTCGCTGCTGCGAGGGCTGCACCGCCGCTGGTCGGCGCTGTTCGCGGCGCTGGACGAGGCCGCCTGGTCGCGCACCGGCTTCCATCCCGAAAACGGCGATCAGAGCGTCGAGGATCTGCTGCGCTCCTACGCCGCCCACGGCGAAGGGCATGTGGATCAAATCAATCGGACCCTGGCGGCCCGCCGCTAGACCCGCTCGGCGTCCAGCGGGTTGCGGGCCAGCCGGATGCGGTCGCGGCCGTCGTGCTTGGCGGCGTAGAGCGCCTCGTCGGCGGCGCGCAGCAGCTGACGGCTGGTCAGGCCATGCTCCGGATAGACCGCAATCCCCACCGAGAGCGTGACCTGGCCGAGCGGCTGGCCCTGGTGCTCAAGGCTCAGCCCGCGGATCTGCTGGCGGATATGCTCGGTGCGCTGCTCGATCACCTGGAGCGGCGCGCCGGGCATGATAATGATGAACTCCTCGCCGCCGTAGCGGCACACCACATCCTCCAGCCGCACGGAGGTTTGCAGCAGCACAGCGATCTCGCAGAGGATGAAATCGCCGGCGGGGTGGCCGAATGTGTCATTGATGCGTTTGAAATAATCAAGATCGATGAGAATCAGCCCCAGCGGGATGTACTCGCGGGCGGCGCGCACCAGCTCGCGCTCCAGCGTCTCCTCCATATAGCGGCGGTTGAACAGATTGGTCAATGGATCGCGGATCGCCTGATGGTGCAGCGTCTCGCGCAGGCGCAGATTGGCCAGCGCCAGCGCGACATGCTCCACCACCGCCGCCGCCAACTGCACATTGGATTCAGAGAGGAAGCTCTCGTCGCAGCCGGAGGGGGCATTGCTGCGCAGGTGCAGCAGCCCGAGCGGCTCGCCCTGAGCCATCATCGGCAGGCAGAGATATTGGGGCGGGATCACACCCGGCAGATGCTGGCAGACGGGCTCGTCAGTCTGCGGCGACTGGAGGACGTACATCCGCCGCCGCCGCAGCGCGCAGCAGGCGTCGGCGACGAACATATGCACTCCGCCGGCCTCCGCATCGCCCCAGATCGCGACCGACTCCAGCACTGTCGAGGCCTGGTTGAGGACATATAGGCCGCCGGCCTGGCGCGGGAACAGCAGCTGCACCGAGTGGGCGATGATGCCATATGCCTCCTGGGGCGTGCTGCTGGCCTGGAGCAGATCGCCCATCTCGTTGAGCAGCGAAATCTCGTGGTTGTGGCGCTCAAGCTCGCGCACCCAGCGCGTCAGGTGGCTCTGGGCCTGCTCCATGCTGCCGAGCATGCCGTTGATCGTCGTGGCTAGGCCGGTCAGCTCATCATTGCCCTGGACCGGCACCCGCGCGCCGAGGTCGGGCGCGCCGCCGATCTCCTGCACCCGGCGGCTCAAGCCCACCAGCCGCGCCAGGACAATCCGCTCGACGACGAACAGCATCGCCGCGCCCACGCTCAGGCCGGCGACGAGAATCGCGATTTGCAGATAGGCGATCGCGGTCTGGCCGCGCTGGTGGATGTCCCGCGCCATAACAACGCGCAGCACCGCCGCCGGCTCGCCGTAGACATCGCGCAGCAGCTGGTAGGCGGCGATCTGCCGGCTGTCGAGCGGCGTCATCAGCTCGGGGGCGAGCGCCAGCTGATCGCGGGCTTGCGCGAACTCTGTCGGAAGCCGCGCCGCCCCCAGCGGCTGGATCAGCAGATCGAGGCGGGTGGAGTCGGCCAGATCGCGCACCAGCTGGGGACTGAGGGCGCGGCCCATCACCAGGGTGCCGCGGCTCGGCCCCGCAGCCAGACTGGTGATAATCGGCCGGGCGGCGACCAGGTACAGGCCATCCGGCGCGGCGACCAGCCCGGTGATGGCGGAGGTGACAGCGGGGTAGGTGTTCAGCCGCTCGCGCGCCGCTTGCTCAAGGCCCGTCGGAAGCGGCGTTTGCGCGCCGGATTCAAGATCGAAGGCTTTGGCGAAGACCGGCGCGCCGGCGGGGTCGAGAAGCAGCACCAGGCTCTGCTGGTTGTTGACGAACACCGCGTCGGTCATGTTTTGCTCGATGTAGCGCGAATTGCGATCGACCATGTATTGGTAGGTGTCGTCCCAGGTGGCGTAGTCGCCGGCGGTGCGGTTGAGCCCGGCGCCCAGCGCCTCCAGGCTGCTCGCGGCGCGACCAACATTGGTGCGGAGATTGTGCGCCTCCAGCTCGCGGAAACTATCGAGCAGCAGCCAGCGCAGGGGAAGATAGATGATCAGCATCAGAAGAGCCATCGTCGCGCCGATCGCAAAGAGGGTTTTGAGGCGCAGCGAGACGACGCGGCGCGAGGAACCGGCGGGGGTGGTCATGGCTGCTCCTCAGCGTGGACGGGCGGGCGATCGGTGGGCGATAGCGCCATTGTACTCCAAAGCCGGCGCAAGTTCAGTGGTACTTCCAGCCCGGTGTGCGCCGCCAAGCGGGAGGATGGGCCGATCCTGGCAATTGGCGTCCGGGCCGCGTATACTGAGCGCCGATCATCTCTGGTGTCGAGAGAGCGCTATGAATGCATTTCCCGAGTGGACCGAAGACCGCGTCGAAGATCTGCTGCAACATCCCCATCGATTGGTAGAAAAGGAGCCTTGGCGCAGCGTCATCGCCGCCGCCGGCGGCCTGGCGGCCCTCTACGACCGGCTGCGCCAGCTGCCGCTCAAGGCCAAGCAGGCCGCAGTCCTGCGCCTGCTCCTGGATCATCCCGGCGCCGGCGTGGCGGCCTACACCGATCTCCTCCATATCCATCCCACCACGTTCGCCCGCCAGCAGCGCGCCCTCATCCAGAGCCTGGTCTTGCAGCTCAACACCGCGCCGCCCGCCGCCGGTGGCGCGGTCGCACCGGG
>DASWWB010000368.1:0-3524 GCA_036406115.1 Herpetosiphonaceae bacterium | reverse complement strand
CGATGGCGCCGAGCAGCAGGTGGCGATTGACGCCGTGCAGGTGGGGGATATCGTGGTGGTGCGGCCGGGCGAGGCGATTCCGGTCGACGGCGTCGTCATTGCCGGCCAGGCGACCGTCAACCAGGCGACGATTACCGGGGAGTCCATGCCGATTGAGGTCGGGCCGGATGCCACCGTGTTTGCCGCCACCTTGGCTAGTCTGGGCAGCCTGCGGATTCGCACCACCCAGGTTGGAGCCGATACGACGTTTGGCCGCGTGATCCGCCTGGTCGAGGAGGCCGAGGCTCACCGCGCGGATGTGCAGCGCATTGGTGACGCCTTCTCGGCCTACTACCTCCCGGTCGTGGCGGTGATTGCCGCCCTGACCTTCCTCTTCCGCCGCGACCCGCTGGCGACGGCGGCGGTGCTGGTCGTGGCCTGCTCGTGCTCGTTTGCCCTGGCCACGCCGATCGCGATGCTGGCCTCGATTGGGGCGGGTGCTAAGCGCGGTCTGTTGATCAAGGGTGGCAAGTACCTGGAGACGCTGGCTCGCGCCGATGTGCTGTTGCTTGATAAAACCGGCACGCTGACGATGGGGCGGCCGGCCGTCACGCAGATCCATCCCTTGAACGGGGAGGCGGCCGATCACCTGCTCCAACTGGCTGCAAGTGCGGAGCAGGACTCTGAGCATCCGCTTGGGGCGGCTGTGCGCCAGGCGGCCCAGGACCATGGCCTCACGCCCACGCGCCCGGATGCCTTTGTCGCCCTGCCGGGGCATGGGGTGCGGGCGACCATTGACGGGTACACCATTGCCGTCGGCAGCCGGCGCCTATTGCCCGCTGGCCAGGATACCGCTGCGGCCGAGGCCCTGGAAGCGGCCGGCAACACCGTGCTCTGGGTGCTGCGGGACACCCAGCCCATCGGGTTGATTGCGGTCGCGGATACCATTCGCCCCGAGGTGCCGGCTGCGCTGACGCGGCTCCGACAGCTGGGTATGACTGAGATCACCATGCTGACCGGCGATAACCAGCGGGTCGCCACGGCGCTGGCTGGTGAGCTGGGGATCGCGGTTCAGGCGGAGCTGCTGCCAGAAGACAAGATCCAAGTGGTGCGCGACTACCAGGCCCGCGGCCATCGGGTGGTCATGATCGGCGACGGGGTCAATGATGCGCCGGCGCTGGCGCAGGCCGATGTTGGAATTGCGATGGGTGCCGCCGGGACCGACATTGCGCTGGAGGCGGCCCATATCGCGCTGATGCGTGATGACTGGTCGCTGGTGCCCGAGGTCGTGGCGATTGCGCAGCGCACGATGCGGATCGTCAAAGGCAACATCGCCTTTACCACGCTTTATAACGTGGTCGGCCTGACCCTGGCCGCGCTGGGTATCCTCCCGCCGGTCTTTGCCGCAGCGGCTCAGTCGCTCCCCGACCTGGGGATCATGGCCAACTCAGCGCGTCTCCTTCGCCATCGCGGGACCACCGCGCCAGCCACGGCCGTGGCGCCGCTGCCGGCCGCCGTATCCGCCTGCGCGGATGGCTGCTGTGGAAGTGTTGCTGAGCCGGTATCCCCATCCACCCATGGCTAAAGCTACCGGTGCGGGTGGAGAGCACGGTCCTCCACCCGCGCCCAGGCCCTCCGATTAGCCCCCATCAACACTGTGCAGGAGCCGCCCATTGAGGGACGAATAGCCATCTCTCGTGGCAGGGGCGCCTACCGCAGAATCTGGCCCGTCAGCGTCGCTAGCTGCTGCTCGCAATCTTCCAATACCGCGCCCCGTCGGCGCTCAAACCACAGCGCCCCGGCGATGAATCGCCGGGGCGCTGTGGTTGCTGTGTGGAGAGGTCTGGCACATGCTTAACCGCACAGCATGCCACCATGATATGGCCTGTTGTGCCGATTTTAGGCGACGTTCTGGAGCGTCGTGAGAAGGGTATCGATGGTGAAGGGCTTCGCCAGGTAGGTGACGGACCCGGCGGGAACATCGAGATCGCGGAGCGCGCTGGCGCTCATCAGGACCAGCGGGATATGCTGCGTGCGCGGATCGGCCTTGAGGTGCTGGCTAAAGGCCGTGCCGGGCAGGCCCGGCAGGCGGTGATCGACAAGTGCCACATCGGGGATCTGGCGCCGCAGAACCGGCGTGGCTGCTTCGGCGCTGACCACCGCCGTCACGGTATAGCCGGCGTCGGTAAGAATATCAACCATCATCATCCGCAGCGCGGCATCATCTTCTACGAGCAGAATCTCCATCAGCATCCCTCCCCTACCTGGCTGCTGGGATTGGGACGCGGGGACTGGTGTGGCTGGTGGTTCGCTATCAGTCGTTCAGGTGCGGTGAGATACGGCGCGCGTGCGCCTCCTCCCACCAACACCAGGGCAGCTGTCAGCAGCATGCGCCATCATCCTTTCCACAGCATTATGACCTCAGCCATGGAACCGCTGGCGGTGCGAAAAGGATACGACCGGGATGCACCCCCTCATGCCTTGGCGGGCGATGCGGGGGATTTTTAGGGAGGGTGCCGTCGATATCGCGTTCCACGACGATACCGCCGTTGTGGTAGCGCGTGCTAGCCCACCGATGCCGGTATCGTTAGGACGGGCACCCCGCAGAGCGATGCCCCATCGTTGGCGCAGGCGGTCACGGTGGGGCAGGTACAGGCGAGCGCACCCATGAGCATCTGTTCCATGGCCGCGAGGTGCTGCATGCGGGTGCGAATCTCAGCCAGCTTGGTGTGAGCCAATGCCTGCCAGCGCGCTGAGGGCGGGGTCGCAGGATCAAAGCCATGGACGAGGGTATGCAGCTCGATCAGACTGAAGCCGGCTTGCTGGCCCACCTGGATCAGCTGGAGCAGCGGGAGGATGCTCGGATCATAGCGCCGCTGGCCACTGACAAGCGGCGGGCGAGGAATGAGGCCAATCCGCTCATAGTAGCGCACGGCCGAGGTGCGCAAGCCGAGCGCCTGGGCTACCGCGCCAGTGGTTAAGCTGGGGGTTGAGGATGGGATGTTCATCGCCACGATGGCTCCTTGACTTAAACCTGAGTTGAAGGTGTAGGCTCCCTCCATGATATCCCAAGTTGCTTGGGGATGGTGCTGATCTATGGAGGGACTTGATCATGATTCGTCTCCTACACGCCGGTTTGTCGAGCCGCATCGGTCGGGTGGTCCTGGGTGTCGTGGTGGCACTGGTCGTGGGGCGTGTCCTGTGGGTCGATGGGTCCAACCTGGTGGCTGGCGTGGTCGGTGGCACCATGGGCCTGGCCACGGTCGGCCTGGCCGTGGCCTGCTTGCTCCCCTGTCTGCTGCCGCTGGCGCTGCTGCGGCGCAAGAAAACGCCCGCCACCCCGGCGCTGGCGACCTCCGGCGGTGACACTCCCTGCGGGTGCGGGTCCGCCGACTGTGGTGCGTTGGCCGATACGTCGGCCCCGTCACGGTAGCTGGTGGGGAGGGGCGCCGCCCACGGTCGCAGCGCCGCGACCGTGGGCGGCCCCGACTTAATGGGCGGCTTCCGTGTGGACGGTCGGCAGGGCATCGATCAGGCTAGCGACC
>DASWWB010000367.1:0-1514 GCA_036406115.1 Herpetosiphonaceae bacterium | reverse complement strand
CGGCGCCGGACGGGCGGTCAGTCGGCTGGGCGCCTGGCGCGGTCGCCGGCGGCTCGGTCGGCTGGGCGCCCGGCACTCCGCAGGCGGCGAGGGTGACGAGCAGCAGGATGATCAATCCGAATCGTTTCATTGCGTCCTCATTTCTGTGCGATTGGCGGGAGCGGCGGCTTAGCGGCGGACGACGGGCATCCAGACCCAGGCGAGGAGCGCGCCTGTTTGCAGCGCGCCGGCATCGCAGGTGGAGTCGCGGGGAGCGCCGCGCTGATCGGTCACCGTGCAGGTGTCGAGATTGCCGGCGCCGAGCGCCGCGCTGCCCGGCAGGGGCGCGTAGGTCCGCATCGGGAAGCGGCCGCCGTTGAAGCGCGCTTGGTCGAGCTGTATGGCCGAGGCGGCCACAAGCCGGTCGCTGCCATGGCTGAGCGCGGCGCAGCTCCCGGCGACGGCGACATTATTGCCCAGGCTCTCGAACAGCGAGCCGCCGCAGGCATTGTCGGCGAGCAGACTGTTCTGGATTTGAATCACGCCGGGATTTTGCGGGGTGGGCGAGGCCGCCTCGTAGATCGCGCCGCCCGCCATGGCGGCGTTGCCGACGAAGGTCGCGTTGTTGATGGTGGCGTAGCGCGAGGCGTGGTACAGGCCGCCGCCGAAGCCGTCGGCGTAGTTGTCGGCCACCGTGGCGTTGGCTATCGCCAGGTTGCCGTCGGACGCCTGGTAGATGCCGCCGCCGTGGGTGTTGTCCGAGATTGTCACATTGTCGCTGATGGTGGCGTTGCTGATGAACATCGTGCCGCCGCCGTGGAAAATCCCGCCGCCGTGCGAGCCCTCGGTGGTGTTGCCGGTCACATTGACCTGATCCAGCTCGACGTGGGTGCCGTAGCTGTTGATGCCGCCGCCCTCGTAGGCTTGGTTGTCGCGCACCGTCGTGCGGCGCAGGGCGACGCTGCCGCCGATGTTCCAGATGCCGCCGCCGCTGCCTGTCACCTCGTTGCTGGCGATCAGGCTATCGGCGACGGTCAGGTTGCCGCTGTTCTCGATCCCGCCGCCATGGCCGGCGACATTGCCGTTCAGGGTGACGCGGCTGAGCGTGGCCGTCGAGTCCTCGCTGATCGAGATCCCGCCGCCCTCGTTGCCGCTGACCGAGCTGTCGGTGACGCGCAGGTCGCAGCGGTCGTTGAAAATCCCGCCGCCCCGGCTCGCCCGGTTGGCCGTCAAGGTCGAATCGGCGATGGTCAGCGAGCCGCCCTCCGTGCCTCTGGCGCAGGAGATGGCGCCGCCGGTGGTGAGGGCGGCGTTGTTGACGAGTCGGACGCCGCGCAGCGTCAAGTCGGCGCCGAAGGATTCGATCGCCCCGCCGCCCGCGGTGGAGTCGCCGTTGCTCAGCGTGATGTTGCTGAGATTGAAGCTGACGCCCTCGTTGACGAAAAACAGCCGTGTGCCGCTGGCGGTCAGCGTGATCTGGCTGCCGCCGTCGATCGAGGTGTCGTCGTCGATCGTCATCTGGAGGATGATGGGGA
>DASWWB010000366.1:0-2664 GCA_036406115.1 Herpetosiphonaceae bacterium | reverse complement strand
CTCTTGGGCGAGGGCAGCACGTTCACCGTAGCCTTGCCCCTCGCCCCCGAGAACAGCCCGCCGGATGCCCAGGCCGGCGGCGCGGGCTAGGCGAAACTGACCATAACGGCGATGATTTGGAGCGCTACGACAACCACGATGGCGATAATCAAGATATTGCGTTCCAGATGTGTTTGTGACGGATGGCGTCCGGTCATAGGTGCCTCCTCGGCGCTAAGAATTGGTGATGTGGCCCTGGCTCGCCGGCCAGCCGGCGTCAATAGGCGTAGCGCGGGCCGGCCGCGTTGCGCAGATCGGCCATTAGCGGGTCAAGCTGCCGCTCCCAGCCCGAATGCCACTGCTGGATCTGCCGGGCCAATGACCCTCGGCCGGCGCCGTGCGGTGAGTCCAGGCGTTCGGCCTGGGCGCGCAGGTCAGCGCTGATCAGCTCCCATTGGCTGAAGTAGCCCAGGCAGTAGCGCAGGGCCATGAAGCCGGCCCACAGCCCGGCGAGGTCGCCGTCGCAGCCGGCGGGCTCCCAGGTGGCGCGGAAAACGTGGAAGTCGTTGGGCTCCTCGGTGTTGCGCAGCAGCGCATGCACCAGCTCGGCTCCCTCGCGGCCGAATCCAAACGTGATCATCGGCGTCTCGCTGGGTTCGCATGCGCCGGCGGCCCAATAGTAGTTGCGTCCGTCGGGGGAAAATCGAATCGGCATACAGCCTCCTTGGCCAGGGCCGCGCCAGTCCAAGCCGCAAGGCCGGCGCCGCGAGATCGGCGGCGCCAGGCTGGCCCGCTGGCAGGCGCCCGCAAGCAGCCCGGGGCTGTGAGCCCGCAGGGCGACCGTCGAGGGGGAAATCACCGCGCGATGGAACGCAAACCCGGAACGATGGGGCGGCCAACGGCCGTCGAGGGGGCAATGCCGGATCAGGGATCATGGGCGCCGCAGTGAAAGATGGCGCCCATGCGATGCTTGCAAGCAAGATTCACACCAGCAGTCAAACGCCCGGTCGGAGCGAAGCGGCCCGTCCGGCCCGGCGGGATGTCCGCTTGCGCAGTTATGGTACGCTGAGAATGCTGTGGGAAAGGATGGCTTTCTATGGATGGTCACGAAATCGTGCTGGTTGACCACGCCTCCGCGCTCCGCCCGTGGATGATCGAACGGCTCAAGGCGGCGGGCTACCAGGTGTCGGCGTGCGACAACGTGGATTTCAGACCCCAGCGGCTGGTCCGGCATCCGCCGAATCTGCTGATTATCGATTGTCTGGCCGGCCCCGCCGTCGCCCTGTGGCGGCTGATCCATGACTTGCACGCCTATCCCGACACACGGCATCTGCCAATCTTGCTCTGCACCGCCGCCGGGGAGCCGCAGCACCTTCCGGCCGCAAGCCCGCACAGCCTGCTGGTCCTGCGCAAACCATTCGCCACAGCGGCCTTGCTGGAACTGGTGGCCGCCCAGATGCCGCCGGCGCGTCCCGCCAGGCACCATTTTCCCGCCGCCTAGCCCAGCTCCGGCCGGGCGCGCCGCCCTCAGGAGGCGGCGCCCGCTCTCGCGTCCTCGAGACGCCGCTCCACTCCGCTACGAATCAACGAAGGAGGACTCGATGCCCCGTCCGACACGCCGCCAAATCGGAGATGCAAGCTTGGGACCCGAGATCGAGGCGCGTATCGCACTGATCGCCGCCCGCGAGGAAGCCCGCCGACGCGACGCCGCCAGGCAATCAGCCGCCGATCCGCTCGGCCGCCGCACCGAGGGCCGCCATGCGCGGGCCCACGCCCAGCACGCCCGGCCCGAGGAGCCAGCCGCCCCGCCGCAATCAGACAGCGGGGAATAAATGCCCCGGCCGGGAAGTCACTCCTTGGCGCCCGGCTGCTGGCCCATCCAGTTCCGGGCCAACGAGTCAGCCATCGCCCAAATGCGATCGATGCCAACCAGCTCGAAATAAGCCTGATCCTGGCGATGGTCGCCAGCGGTCTGCTCAAGCGCCGCCCGGATCGTCGCAAAGGCGATGGTATCGCGCGGCAGGAAATCGGGCGGAAGCCGGCGCAAGGCCCTGCTCACGATTTTGGCCTCGCGCGCGAGGTCGACCAGATGGGGCGCCGTTTGTTCGTCCGGATGGGCTGCCAGGTAGGCGGCGCGCGCCGCATCATTGGACAAGGTCATCAGAGTCTCCTTAAGCCATGTGGGGATCGCCGCCGTCTTGGACGGCAACGCAGCGGGCGGGCGGCAAGCGGTGGTCGGCCAGCGCCCCCATGGGACTGGCGGCCAATTGCAGGGCGCGCATGGGGCGGCCCGAGGGTCGGGGCAGGTTGCGAAACCAGAGCGGCGGGTTGGCCCGTCGGGATTCAGCTCCCAAGGGGCGTTGCGGAGAGGATCGCGCACTGTCGAAGGATCGCGGGCGGCGCGCTGGCCGGCGCTGGGATGGGACATGGCCAGTGTACCACGAAACGCTAAGCGCCGTTGGGAAAGGATCGCAGGCGCGGCGTCCATTGGCGGCGGGCGCTGCGCTTCACGGAGCGAATTTAGCGCCGGAACCGGTACAGCGCCGCCTCCAGGAGCTGGCGGCGGCTGGCGCCAGGCGAGCGGCGGGCCTCGGCGTCAATCAGGCGCCGGGCCATGGCCTCGTCGCCGTGGGTGTGATTGAGCAGCTCGCGGTAGAGCTGGCGCTCGCCGGGAGCCCCCCGGGC
>DASWWB010000365.1:0-5204 GCA_036406115.1 Herpetosiphonaceae bacterium | reverse complement strand
CGAGAGCAGCTGATCGCCGCTGTCGCGCAGCATCAGCGAGGTCATGATCACCGGCAGGCCCGCGCCGACGGTGGCCTCGTAGCGGGTGGCGCCGCCGCCGGTGATGGCGCGGAACTGGAAAAACGAGCCGCAGAGCGGCTTTTTGTTGGCCAGGGCGATGCGATGGCCGGCGGCGACCAGCTCGGCGAGCCGGTCGCCCGAAGCTTCGGCGGTCGTATCGGCGACCAGCGCGCCCTCGGGCAGCACCGCCCGCCAGTCGCCGCGCTTGCCCTCGGGCTGGTCGGCCAGCGCGCCGCCGGAGGCCTTGACCTGGCTGAGCCGGCTCCAGGTCGGCTCGTCGAGATCGCCCAACACGTAGCCGCTGCTGTCGGCCAGCAGCACGATCCGGAAATGGGGGGCGGCCTGGGCGAGCAGCGCCCGCCCGACGCCGCCCAGGCCGACGATTGCCAGCGTGTTCAAATCTGTTCACCTCACAATTAACGCCGCTCTAACGCAGGGCTGGCATGTGGCTTGCTATGCTGAACGCAGCATACCATACCGCGCCGCAGTGGCGCGCATGGTCCACACACCAGGAGGACGGCCATGTTTTTCGATCCGATGTATCTCCTCTTTGCCCTGCCCGGCATGGCGCTGGCCATGTGGGCGCAATACAAAGTCAAGTCGACCTTCAACAAATACGCCCAGGTGCGCAACCAAACCGGGCTGAGCGGCCTCGACGTGGCCCGCCGCCTGATGCAGAGCGAAGGGCTCGGCTACCTGCGGATCAACCAGGTGCCGGGCCAGCTGACCGATTTCTACAATCCCGCCGATAAGTCGATCAACCTGTCGCAAAGCTCGGTGCAGCCGTCGATCGGCTCGATCGCGGTGGTGGCCCATGAGCTGGGCCACGCCGTGCAGGACAAGCAGGCCTACGCGCCGATGCGCATCCGCGGCTCGATCGTCGGCATCGCCAACATCGGCTCGCAGCTCGGCTTCTATCTGGTGATCGGCGGCCTGTTCCTCGGCGCCGGCCGCGGCACCGGCCTCGGCTTCCTGCTGGCGGTCGGCGGCATGATCCTGTTCTCGGCGGCGGTGGCCTTCTCGCTGGTCACGCTGCCGGTCGAGTTCAACGCCTCGCGCCGCGCCCGCGAGATGCTCGTGGCCAACGGCCTGGTCACGCCCCAAGAGCAGGCGCAGGTCAAGGAAGTGCTGGACGCCGCGGCCATGACCTACGTTGCCGCCGCCGCGACCTCGGTGCTGACCCTGCTCTACTTCGCTTTCCGCGTCTTCGGCGGCAACCGGCGCTAAATAATGTGCTATCCTGCCGTTCAGCAACGGCCTAGCTTGGAGGATTGACCCATGGAAGAAGATCTGAAACGCCGGATTGTCTACGGCGTGCTGAGCCTGGCGCTGGGCGCCCTCGCCACCAGGATCGCCGTGTTCCTTACCAATAAGATCCTGGGCGAGCCCGACAGCGAAGTCGAGGCGATTGTCTGATCCACGGCCCCCCAACGCCGTCCGCCGCCAGGCGGGCGGCGTTTTGGCATAGTTTCTGCTTGCTGATCGTCATCCCTGAACCCGCTTTGCAACGAAAGACGGCACCATGGACGGACTTTCCGCATTTTTGGCGACCTGGACGACCCGCAAAGTCATGTTCGGCACCTGCGTGGTGCTGAGCGTGTTCTTCCTCGCCTACCTGACGGTCGAATTCTACAGCGTGCTGCTGATCGCCTTCGTGGCCTTCGTCGTCAGCACCGCGATCCGCCCCCTGATCAGCAGGCTCCAGCGCCTCAAGATCCCGCCCGAGCTGGGCGTGATCATCGCCTATCTGCTGGTGCTGGGCGCGCTGGCCGGCCTGGCGGCGCTGCTGGCGCCGCTGGTGGCCAATCAGCTGGCCGCGATCAACACCAAAGTCCCCGAGTACTACAACGATATCCGGCGCATGCTCAACGAGTCGCCCAGCGCGCTGGTGCGCAACCTGAGCCTGCGCCTGCCGACCGAGGCGCCGCTGGACCTGCCGCTGCTCTCAACGCCAGCGACCAGCGCGCCGGACCCGGCCCTGGCGGTCGATCGCATGTTCCAGGTGCTGGGCGCGGCCGGCAAAACCGTCTTCGTCTTCATCGCCACGCTGCTGCTGGGCTTTTACTGGACGCTTGACGGCGAACGGGTGCGGCGGGCGATGGTCACCCTCGCCCCAGCCGAGCGCCGCGACGGCGTGCGCGACACGCTGCTTGAGATCGAGCACAAAATGGGCGCCTACGTCCGCGGCCAGCTCATCCTCGATCTCTCGATCGGCCTGATGGCGACCGCCGCCTACTTGCTGATCGGGATCGAGTACGCCGTGGTCTTCGGGCTGCTGGCGGGGATCATGGAGACCGTGCCGATCATCGGCCCGATCCTGGGCGCGGTGCCGCCGGCGCTGGTCACGCTGGCCAACGGCAACACCAGCGCCCTGATCTGGATCGTGGTCGCCACGGTCATCATCCAGCAGATCGAGGGCGCGTTCCTGGTGCCGAAAGTGATGGACCGGGCGGTGGGGGTCAACGCCGTGGTGACGCTGCTGGCCTTCGCGGCCTTCACGCCGGTCTTCGGGCTGGTGGGCGGCATCCTGGCGGTGCCGCTGGCGGCGATCGTCCAGATCATCTTCGAGCGGCTGGTCTTCAGCCCGGTCGAGGTCGCGCAGCAGATCGACCGGCGCGACCGGCTGGGCGTGGTGCGCTACCAGGCCCAGGATCTGGCCCAGTCGCTGCGGCTGCGCGTGCGCGACAAAGACAACGCGCAAGGCGAGGAGGTGCAGCAGGTCGAGGAGCGGCTGGAGGCGATCGTCAGCGACCTTGACGCGCTGCTGAACCAGAGCGCCAAGGCGCAGGAGGCGGCGGCATGAAACAGCTAGCCCGCGTCACCGCCTCCGTCCTGTTCACGATCGGCCTGCTGCTGCTGCTGTGGCAGTTCAGCAGCGCCGTGCTGCTGTTCCTGCTCTCGCTGTTCATCGCGGCGACGGCCCGCCCGCTCGCCAACCGGCTGATCGCCCGCGGCCTGCCCCGGGCGGCGGCGCACAGCGTCGTCTACGTCTTCGGCGTGGCGCTGTTCGCCGCGCTGCTGGTCGTGATCAGCAGCGGGCTGCTGAACGAGCTGGAGCAAGCCAGCAACGATCTCCTGCGCAACTACACCCTGGTCGTCGAAACCTGGCCGAACGGCGCCGCCTGGCAGCAGAGCGTGGCCGAGGGCTTGCCGCCGCCGCAGGATCTGATCAGCTCGCTGGCCGGCGAGCGCGGCAGCAAGCTGGCCAGCGGCGTGATCGGCTTCGGCAGCAGCCTGTTCGATCTGCTGGCCCAGCTGGTGGTCGTGCTCTCGCTGAGCATCTACTGGGCGAGCGACCAGGAGCGCTTCGAGCGGCTCTGGCTGTCGCTGCTCAACGCCAAGCACCGGGCCAGGGCGCGCTCGATCTGGCGGGCGGTCGAGACCGAGGTCGGCGACTATGTGCGCAGCGAGCTGGTCCAGAGTCTGCTCGGCGCGCTCATCCTCGGCCTGACCTTCGAGCTGCTGGGGCTGCCCTATCCCATCTTGCTGGCGCTGTGGGCCGGATTGGTCTGGCTGATTCCGTGGGTCGGCGTGCTGCTGGCGGTCATCCCGGTGGCGCTGGTGGGCTGGGCGACGGGCTGGGGGGACGCGCTGGTCGCCTCGCTGGTGACCGTCAGCGTCTTCGCGGCGCTGGAGATCTGGGTCGAGCCGCGGCTGTACGGCCGCTCGCGGATCAGCCCGGTCCTGGTTGTGCTGACGCTGCTGGTTATGGCACAATACGCCGGAATCCTCGGCATGCTGATCGCGCCGCTGCTGGCGGCGACCATCCAAATCACCGGCCGCGAGCTGTTTTTCCGGCCGCCGGCCCTGGCCTCGGAGCCGGTGGTGGCGGCGCAGCTGGTGGAGCTGCGCAAGCGGCTGGCGGCGACGCGCCTGGCCGCTGCCGACGAGGGCGTGCTGGAGCGCTACGAGCTGCAAAGCATCGTGGGCCGCGTCCAGGGCTTGCTTGACCAGGCGAATGAAGTCTTAGCCGTCGAGGGGCTGCTGCGCCAGCCGGTCGAGCCGCCGGGCCTGACCGGCGACCCGGTGCCCCAGCCCGTCGCGGCCAGTGCGGAGCACAGCAGATGAAAAAACAGTGGCGCACGATGTTGCTGGCGGCTGGCAGCGCGGTAAGCAGTATGATCGTCGCAGCGCTGCTGCGCGAGCGCAAGCAGGAGTCCCACGCCGAGGCAGAACCGGCCGCCGAGCGGCGCGGCGCCGCCCAAGCCGCCGCCGGCCCCGTCACCAAGCGCGACATGGCGATCAATTTCCTCTCGGACCTGCTGGCCGAAACCTATCGCAAGATTCGCTCGCAGCAGGACCGCCGCCCATGATCGAGCGGATCAAAACCTGGGCGACCGCGACGGCCTGGCCGTTGCTCCAGCGGACCTTCAAGGAGTGGGGCAACGACGACTGCGGCCGGCTGGCGGCCTCGCTGGCCTACTACGCCGTCTTCTCGATCTTCCCGCTGATGCTGCTGATGGTCTCGCTGCTCGGCTTCTGGCTGCGCTTCTCGGGCGCCGAAGATCCCAGCCTGACGCCGCAGGCCCAGGTGCTGGCGAGCATCGAGTCCAACATCTCGAAGGGCGTCGCCGACTCGCTGCGCACGGTGCTGAGCGAAGTCGAGCTGGGCGCCGGCGCCGGCTCGCTGGTGGCCTTCATCACGGTGCTGTTCGCCGCCAGCAGCATCTTCACCCAGCTCGACACCGCCTTCGACCGGATCTGGAACGTGCCCCAGCCGGAGAGCCAAGGCATCCTCCACACCGTCAAAACCACCCTGATCGACCGCGGCAAGGCCTTTCTGCTGGTGCTGGCGATCGGCGGCCTGCTGATCGGCTCGGTCATCCTCACCACAGTCCTCAACGCGCTCGGCACGTACGCCGAGCGGCTGCCGGCCGGCGCCTTCGGCTGGCAGCTCGTCAACCTGGGCGTGGGCATGCTGCTCAACGCGCTGGTGTTCGCGCTGCTGTTCTACTATCTGCCCAAGCCCAAATGCCGCTGGAGCGACGTGTTCCCGGCGGCGCTGCTGACGGCGGTGCTGTGGGAGATCGGCAAACAGGCGCTGTCGATCTACCTGGGCCGCTCGACCTACACCGCCTACGCCGCCGTCGGCGCCCTGATCATCCTGATGCTCTGGATCTACTACGCCTGCTACATTGTCTTTT
>DASWWB010000364.1:0-4076 GCA_036406115.1 Herpetosiphonaceae bacterium | reverse complement strand
TCCGCCACGCCGAGGCCGACTGCCTCGACCACGCCAGCCAGCGCGCTGCCGGCCACGAAGGGGAACGTGACTGGGAAAAAGGCCCGGAACTGGCCCTCGCGCACCTTCCAGTCGGCGGGCAGCACGCCGGCGGCCCGCACGCGGATCAGCACCTCGCCCGCCTTGGGCTCGGGGCGCGGAATCGCCTCCAGCCGCAGCTCCTCGGGACCGCCGTATTGATGGATCCGCACGGCGCGGATCAGCTGGGAATCGTCTGTCATGCCATGCCTCGCGACTTGATGATCAGCGCGAAGCATAGCGGCGCGGGCGGGGCGGCGGGAGGGGCGGGAGGCGCGGGGCGGGCCTGTCCGAAAGCCCAGGCGGCGGCGGCCATTCGGACAGGAAGCTTAGTGGCTGGTTACCGGGGCGTCACCGAGGACATAAATATCGATGTCGCGGTCGCTGTTGATGATCTTGGTCAGCAGCGAGCCGCCGCGGATCTCATCCCAGCGCGAGCGGACCGGCCTGCCGATCACGACGCCGGTCACATTGTGATCGTGGGCGGTGGCAAGCATCGCGGTGGCGATATCCTTCTCCTCGACCACCACCACCTCGTGGCACAGCTCCTCGGCGTACTCGATATGCTCGCGCATCGTCAGCTCGTAGCCGCTGGAGCCGCCGCCGGGCGGGCGGACGTGGAGGCCGATCAGCACGGCGCCCATGCTGTGGGCCAGATCGGCGGCGCGGTGCAGCAGGTATTGGAAGCTGGGATTGAAGCCGATGCAGACCATCAGGCGCGGGCGGTCGGGATCGTCGAGCAGGGGGCGGCGGATCTCCAGCAGGGCGTGGGTGGCGGCGCGCAGCTGCTCCAGCACCTCGCGGCGGAACACCGTGCGGCGGGCGACGGCGACCTGCTCGGGCGCCATCAGCAGCCCGGCGTCGAGCTGGCGCAGAATCTCGGAGGGCTCGGGATCGACCAGGATCAGCTCGGTCGAGTCTTCCAGCACCGTTTCGGCGATCACCACCTCGGCGTCGACGCCGGTCAGCCGCTCGTAGATCGGCGCGATCGTCGTCAGGTTGAACGAGTAGACCGTCGACCAGACATTGATGCCGGCCTGGCGGAGGCGGAACACTACCTCGAGCGGCTCGATCGGCCACTCGGGCGTGCCCTGCTGGTAGGCCAGGTTGCCGAGGACCACCGTGTGGGGCGGCTCGCGCAGCACCGCCTCCAGGTCGAGCGCGTCCGGGTTCGGGCCGCCGCGCCGGATCGGCCGCAGCGGCAGCACGCGGAAGCCCTGGGCGTAGCCGGTCAGATCGCTGCTTTTGGCGGCGAAGGCGATCCCGACATCGTAGCGCTCGGCGACCAGGCGCTGGGCGTCGGCCATCAGCCGGCGGGTGGCGCCGATGCCGGGCGCGAGGCTCAGGTAGATGCGATGTCGGCCAAACGTGCTGGCTTTCGGTGATGGGGCGGGCATGCCAAAACCCTCGCTCAAGACAGTCAACGTAGCTTCATTATAGCCCCAAAGCAACCTCGCGGGAACCCGAAGGCGGGCGAAACGTTAATAGACCACTCATCATCGCGGGCGGCAGCGCCGATTGACGCCTAAAAATAGCCGTGCTACCATACCTGCGCCCGTTCGGGCCACCAAACCTTAGAGAAGAGCCAGATGCGCCTATCACCAACCCTCCGCCTGCTGACATTGCTCCTCGCCTTGTGCGCGGCGGCGATCCCGACCCTCAGCTTCGCCAATCTCACCCGCCCGCAAAACCAGGCGCCGAGCTACGGCCTGTCTTCGCTCCAAGGCGGCGTCCAGGGCTTCCTGGAGCGCCGGGGCAGCGGCCTGGCCAAGGCCAGCTTCGGCGAGCAGACGGCGGCCCAGCTGATTGAAAACATCGCCAGCTACTACAATGTCAGCGAGCGCAGTCTGCTGGCGCTGATCGAGACCACCAGCGGGCTGGTCAGCGCGCCGGCCGCCGATCCCGCCAAGCTCGCGCGGCCCTTCGGCGCCGGCCCGGCCGGCTTCCAGGCCCAGGTCGAGTGGGCCAGCCGCGAGCTGCGCGCCGGCCTCGGCCCCTACGACGAGCCGCCCGTCGCCGAGCTGAGCGACGGCCAGCGCCGGCTCATCCCGCTCACCGACAAGCCCGAGGAGATCGCGCTCAAGCGCTTCCTGGCCCTCGAGCGCGCGCTCCCCGACTGGGAGCGGCTGGTCGCGGCCTACCCCGCCGCCTACGAGGGGCTGTTCCGCGACGAACCCGAGGCCCAGGCGCCCACCCCCGCCGCCCATCGCGGCTTCCTCAGCGAGCCCTGGCCCGCCGGCACCGCCGTCATCCACTCCTCGTACTTCGACCACACCTACCCGATGGTCGATTCGCACGGCGACGGCAACGAGATGATGGTGGATTATCTCGGGCGCTCCGGCGGCTCCTACAACAGCCACGACGGCCACGATTATTATTTCCCCGACCTGCCCTACGGCACGCCGATCCTGGCCGCCGCGCCAGGCTGGGCCTACGCCCGCACCACCCGCGGCTACGGCGTGGTCATCCAGCACACCGGCGACGCCGCCGGCTACGAGACGGTCTACTGGCACCTGGAGGCCTTTCCCGACACCTTCAAGGAGCTGATCGACGGCGGCACCCCGCGCTGGGTCGAGCGCGGCGAGCTGCTGGGCTGGAGCGGCGCCACCGGCTTCACCAGCGGCGCGCCCCACCTGCACTTCGAGGTCCGCCACAACGGCAAGCAGGTCGATCCCTACGGCTGGTACGGCCCCGGCGACGATCCTTGCGCCGCCTACAGCGGCTGCGAGGCCAGCCGCTGGATCTGGGACGCCTCGGTCTCCTGGAAGGCGCCGGACGCCACGCCGGTCGCCGACACCACGCCGCCCAGCGCCCTGGTGACGATCAATCCCGATCCCAGCCTGCGGCTGCTGGCCCAGTTCGACGGCCTGCCGCTGCCGGCGGTCGGACCGGCCCCCGCCGCCGACGGCCTGGCCTACGCCGCCGGTCGCTTCGGCAAGGCCGCGCTGGTCGGCGCCAACGACCGCCTGACCTTTCCCGCCAGCCCGACCCTCGAGCTGAGCAGCGGCACCTTCGCGCTGTGGGTCGAGGTGCCGGAGCGCTGGAGCGATTCGCCCACCGGCCGCCACTATTTGGCAGCCGCCAGCCTCAATCCCGTCGATCCCGAGCGCATCTACAACGGCACCTGGGCGCTGCGCCACGAGCAGGCCGGCCCCGACGGCGCCCCGGCCTGGAGCTTCTGGACCGTGCCGGTCAGCGGCACCGCCGGCCACAATCTCACCGCGCCCGACACGCTGGAGCCCGGCTGGCATCACATCGCCGCCACGTGGGACGCCGGCGCCAAGGCGCTCTACATCGACGGCGCCCTCGCCGCCCAGGCCAGCGGCGTCAGCCTGCCCGCCGAGGTCGGCGAGGACCTGGAGCTTGGGCGCTGGACCAGCGGCGCCGGCGAGGTCCGCGCGCCGCTCGACGAGGCGCTCAGCTACGACCGGCCCCTCGGCGCCGACGAGATCCGCGCGCTGGCCCTCGCGCCGTCCGCCCAGCGGGCCAGCGCCGCCCGCACCAGCCAGCGCGACCTGACCATCCTCACTCCGGCGCTCGACAACGGCGGCGGCGTGGTCCAGGTCCAGCTCGGGCTCAACGGCCGCTACGCCGCGCCGCTGCCCTACTACCGCGCCTATCGCTGGACGCTGCCGGCAGCCGAGGGCGCCTACACGCTCAATGTCCGGCTCAAGGACCGCAGCGGCAACACGACGACCCTGACCAGCACGATCAATGTCGACTACCCGCCCCAGGCCCAGGTCAAGATCCGCGACGTGACGCCGCTCGGCGCCACGCTGGTCCTCTCGGCCACCGACGCCAATCTGCCGATCAGCGTGGCCTTCAGCAGCCAGCCCGATCCCCAGGCCAAGATCTGGGAGCCGCTCAAGGCCGAGCGAGCCTGGCAGTGGGCGCCGATGCAGCCGCGCCGGGTCTATCTCTGGTTCCGCGACGCCTACGGCAACGAGCGCGGCCCGTTCGTCGCCGGCCCCGAGATGTGGCGGGCCTTCCTGCCGCGAATCGCGCGCTAAGCGCAGTCG
>DASWWB010000363.1:0-1780 GCA_036406115.1 Herpetosiphonaceae bacterium | reverse complement strand
GCGCTTCGCCGGGATGGGCGCAGACCACCGGCGCGCCGGGCGCGATCCGCCCCATCCAGGCCTGCTCGAACTCGCGGCCTTTGCGCTCCAACATGCCCATCAGCGAGGCCGAGGGCGCGTCCGGCACGAAGCCATGGGCCGCGCCGTGCCGCTCCAGCCAGACGACGGCGGGATCATCGTAGAACAGGGGGCGCAGGCGGCTCGGCGTCGCCCACGAATCATCAACCTCCTCGCGGCCGGCGGTCGGGTCCAGCAGGCGGCGCTCGCGCATCGGGCGACTCCTTTCTCGTCGGCGCCGGCCTCGCTCCCGCCGGCGCCCTCGGGCGGATGCTCCAGCGCTAGCATACACCATCGGGTGGGGCACAAATGTGGCCGTTCGCCGCCGAGTTGACAACGATTCGCCAACGCTTCTACAATCAACCCAGAGAGCCGCCGCAGTTGAGGAGCCCGCCATGCCTGTTCCCGCCGATCTCGGTTCGCTGACGCTGTTCCAATCCTTTCTCGCCGGCCAGGGGTTCGCCCCCGAAGACACAGCGGCCGACGGGGCGTTCGAGCTGCCCGACCAGCTCCGGCCCCAGGTCGCGGGCAGCAGGCTGATCGCCTTCGCCGGCGGGGACGCCAGCAACAACACGCTGGCGGTGATCTGGGTGCCGCGCGCCGGGCTCACCAAGGATGTCCGCCGCCGCATCCGCCGCCAGCTCGCCACCCGCAGCAGGCGCGACGGCTTGATTGTCTGCACGGAGCGCTGGGAAACCGCCCGCCTCTATCTGCTGCTGGCCGACGAGGATGAGCGCGGCGCCGGCGAGGGCGAGGCGCCCGGCCCCGATCTGCTGCCCGAGTGGCGGCTCAATCTGCGCGCGCTGCGCCCCGCCGACCTCCAGGGCCTCGAACGCTTCGATCTGCGCGGCGCCGATCGCTTCGAGCTGGGCGATCAGCTGCTGCGGGCCTTCCGCCGCGCCGCCCGCCAGACGCTCTTTTCCAACCAGGGCTTGTTCTCGAATTATTACCTCCTGGAGCGCCTGAAGCTCGATCATCCCGCATGGGAGGCGCTGGCCGCCGCCATGCCCGCCCTGCGCGACCAGCTGGCGCCGCTCCTCGAGGCCCAGGCCGTCCACCCGATCCTCGAAGCGCTCGGCTGGCGGATCAGCCCGGCGGCGGCTTTGGACAATCTCCCGGCCCACGCCGAGCTGCTGGCGGGCGAGACGCCGGTCGCGCTGCTCCACGCGCTGCCGCCCGACACCTCGCTCGATATCGGCCCCGGCGGCGCCGCCGCCCCCGACCTGGAGCTGATCGGCAGGCTGGTCAACGAGCGCAACAAGCTGCTCTGGGGCGTGCTCACCAACGGCCGCGAGTGGCGCCTGGTCTTCAAGCAGGCCGCCTCGGCCTCCGGCGCCTACTATCAGATCGATCTCAAAGAGCTGCTGGAGCTGGGCGAGCCCGCCGATCTGCGCTGGTTCGCCGCGTTCTTCGGCGCCGCGTGGCTCGCGCCGGCGGACGGCAAGGTCGCGCCGCTCAACGATGTCTATCAGACCGGCCAGCTCCGCGCCCAGCAGCTCGGCCAGGATCTCAAGCAGGCGATTTTCGAGCAGGCCTTCACCTATCTGGCCCAGGCGCTCGCCGAGGCCCAGCGCCGCCGCGGCGGCGACGCCGACTCGCCCGAGGCCCTGCGCCTGCTCTACCGCGCCACGCTCGTCCTGCTCTACCGCCTGCTGTTCGCGCTCTACGCCGAGTCCCGCGAGCTGCTGCCCGTCCGCTCCAACGGCTACTATCCCCACAGCCT
>DASWWB010000362.1:0-7101 GCA_036406115.1 Herpetosiphonaceae bacterium | reverse complement strand
CCCCTGGGCCGCGCTGCCGCCGGGCTCGGTCGATGAGGCGGTGGCGGTCCAGGCGGCGGCCGGCTTGCGGATGCTCAGCTCGTGGATGGACCACCAGTTGCCGACGGCGCTGGTGAGCAGGACGCGGATGTAGCGGCTGGTTTGGGGCGCGACGTTGATCGTCGTGACCTGGCCGGAGCCGGCGCCGCTGGCCACGGTCGTCCAGGCGCTGCCGTCGCCGGAGACCTGGAGCTGGTAGCCGCGCGGGTAATCGCCTGCCGAGGCGCCGGCGTCCAGCGTCACCTGGTCGAAGCTCTGGGCGCTGCCGAAATCGACGCGGTACCACTGGCCGGCGGCCTGGGCGGCGCCGCCGCTCCAGCGCGTCGCCGTGTTTTTATCAACACCTTGGGCCGCGCTGCCGCCGGGCTCGGTCGATGAGGCCGTCGCCGTCCAGCCGCCGGCGGGCGCGCCGTAGGCCTCGAACTCCCACAGCGAGTAGCCCCAGGCGGTGGCGCGCTGGGTGCCGAGCATCCGCACGTAGCGGCCAGTGCCGCTGACCGCGAGATCGTCGACGCCGCCGTCGCCGTTCGTCACCGTGGCGACGGTCGTCCAGGCGCTGGCGTCATTCGAGACCTGGATCTGATAGGAGCGGCCGTAGGCAGCCTCCCAGCGCAGCACGACGCGGTTGAGGGCGTAGGACGCGCCCAGATCGACCTGGAGCCACTGCGGGTCGCTCAGCGCGCTGGCCCAGCGCGTGGCCTGGCTGCCGTCGACCGCCAGGCCGGCGGGGAACTCGGCGGTCTCGATCGACGAGGCGGTGGCGGGCTTGCCCTGGGCCAGGTTGCCGGGCTGGGGCTGGGTGCCGGTGCCGAGCTGGTCGGCGATGGTCTTGAGCAGCGAGTCGCCGCCGGTCGGCGAGTTGTCGTGGGTCAGCTCCCAGATCATGATGCCGCCGCCGTTTTTGCTTTTCATCAGATCGACCTTGGAGCGGATCGTCGGGTGGCCGTTGTAATACTGGGTGGCGTTGTCGTACCAGCACGAATCGGCCGTCGCCGAGCAGCCGCCGGCGCGCAGCTGGTTGTAGCCGAACCAGCCGGGCCGGGCGTAGAACGGCACGCCGAGGATCAGCTTGGCCTTGTTGGAAGTTTTGGTCCCCCAGTAATCGAGCGACTGCTGGGCCAGGCTGAGGGGCGAGTGGCCGGCGCCCTCGTTGCCGTCGTAGGCCATCAGCGTGATGTAGTCCATGATGTTAATCGCGCTGGCGGTGACGCCCGCCCCGCCCCCGTCGGTCGCGGCCACGGCGGCGGTCAGCAGCTTGGCGGCGCCGATCCGGTTGCGGATGGCGGTCATCATTTCAAGGTACTGGTCGCCGGCCTCGGGGTACTCCCAGTCGATATCGACGCCGTCGAGATCGTACTGGGTGATGAAATTGCCAAGGTTGTTGGCGAAATTGTTCCGGAAGGTCGAGTTGGGGGCGATGGACTCAAAGGCGCTGTCGTTGCCGTTGTTCCAGCCGCCGACCGAGATCAGCACCTTCTTGCCCCGGCTGTGGGCGGCGCTGACAAGCTGCTGGAGCTTGCCGGGGTTTTCGATCGGCTGGAGGCTGCCGTCGCCGTTGGGCAGCAGGAAGGCGTAGTTGACGTGGGTCAGCAGATCGATCTGGGCGCCGTTGACGCTGCCGGTCCACGAGGGCAGGTAGCCGACGATCTTGTAGGCGGTCTGGGCGTCGGCCGCCGGCGGGGCGAAAAAGAGCCCGCCGAAGGCGCTGAGTGCGAGGAAAAGAGCGAGGCCGAGACGGGGCAAACGTGCGTATTTCATCCCATGTCCTCCATATTTCAAGCATAGCGGTGGGCGGGCGGTGTCCGGCACCGCCCGCTCGCGTTCGTCCAGCCTGTCAGAAGCTACGGCGAGGTCGCCGCGAAGGAAAACGCCTCCCAGGCGCCGCCGACCGCCGGCCGGTTGGCGATCAGCACCGGCGTGCCGCTGTTCAAATCGACAGTGACATACTGATTGTTGGCGACGGCCTGGAGCGCGAAGGTGCCGTTGCCCAAATCGACCCGGCGGAATTTCTCCCAGCCCAGCACGCCCCGCGACTGGGCGATCAGCCTGCCGCCCTGGTTCAGGTCGGCGGCGACGTAGCGGTTGTTGGCCAGGGCCTTGAACGAGACGGTGCCGTCGGGGTTGGTGACGATCTGGAATTTCTCCCAGCCCTGGACCGTCGGCCGGTTGGCGATCAGCGGGCTGGCGCCGCCGTTGTCGGCGCTCACATACTGGTTGTTGGCGCCGGCCCGGATGCTGACCCACGAGCCCTGCGGCGCGTAGGCCCGGATCGTGTTCTGGTACTGGGTGTTGGCCTGGAAATAATTCGTGCTGAAGCGGGTCCACTTCGAGGCGATGGTCGCCGCGCTGTCGTAGAGCAGATCAGGCTGGGGCTGGCTGTTGTTCTGGTAGTAGCCCCAGTTGCCGGCGCCGGTCACTTTGTAGGTCCAGCTGGTCCAGGAGGCGTCCAGCGCGTTGAGGCCGGACATCCACTTCTCGTACAGGTCCCAGTGCGAGCCGAACCAGTACTCGCCGGCGTAGCCCGGCACGTTCCAGCGCGCGGTGTAGTCGGCGTACTTGGCCAGCGCCGATTCGATGAACGCATTGGTGGCGTTCCAGTCCTCGACGGTGGCGAAATTGTAGTGGTGCAGCTGGTAGACCACGTTGGTCCAGCCGTAGGTCGCGGGCGACAGCGACTGCTCCCAGTCGTAGAAGGCGGCCATGATGATGATATGGTCGGGATCCTTGGCGCGGACGGCGCGGTAGAGCCGGTCGAACAGATCGAATTTCTGGCGGACCTGGGCGGCGTTCTCGCCCTCGCCGTTGGAAAGCAGCGGCTCATTGAGCAGATCGTAGGCGGCGACGGTCGGGTTGCCGCGGTAACGGGTCGCCAGCCGCTCCCAGATCTGGACGGTCCAGTTTTGGTAGGTGGCGTTGGTCCAGAGCTGATTGGTGCCGGTCTGTCCGCACGAGTGCCAGGGGCAGGCGGCGCCGGGCGCGCCGTGCAGGTCGAGGATGACATACAAATTGCGGGCGCCGGCCTCGGCGACCAGCCAATCCAGCTTGCGGAAGGCGGCGGCGTCGGATTTCATGGTGCCGTTCTCGTTCATCAGCACCAGCCAGTGAATCGGCACGCGCACGGTGTTGACGCCGACGGCTTTGATGTTGTCGAGGTCGGCGGCGGTGATCCAGGTGTCCTGGTAGCCGTCGAGCAGGCTGTCGGCCTGGGCGGCGCCGAAGCGCGCGGCAAGGGACTGGCGCAGGGTGTAGTCGTCCGAGATCTGGGCCTGGAACTCGTGGATCGACCACCACGAGCCGGCGGCGCCGGTCTGATTCACGCGGATGCGGCTGGTGCTGTAGGTGCCGAACTGGATCGTCGTGACCTGGCCGGTGCCAGCGCCGGTGGCGACGGTCTGCCAGGCGTTGTTGATCCAGAGCTGGACCTGGTAGCCGCGCGGGTAGTCGCCGGCCGAGGTTCCGGCGTCCAGGGTGATGCGCTCGACGGCGCGGGTCGAGCCGAGATCGACCTGGAACCACTGGCCGTTGGCCTGGGCGGCGTTGCTGGTCCAGCGGGTCGCCGGATTGTTGTCGATCGCGGCGGCGGCGCCGCCCGCCGAGCCGCTGGCGGTCCAGCCCGAGCGGCTGATCGCCGGGTAGCCGAGCGGCGACATCCAGCCCTCCTGAAGCAGCCAGCCGCCCAGGTTGGTGCCCTTGAGCGACACGAAGGCGCCGCTGCCGCTGTTGTTGCGGATGAAGCGGCCGTTGGTCTTGAGGAAATCGGCCGGGCCGAAAGCGGCCTGGGCGACCGGGGCGGGCGGGCCGGCGGCAACCATGCCGGCGAAAAGGCCGATGAGGAGCATCCACGATAACGCCGTTCTCACGATCGTTCCTCCTTGAACAAGCGCTGCGCCGCAGCTAGTCAAAAAACCGCGAGGTACCAGGAAGCTATCCCCGAAGCGGGCGGCTGGCCGCAACCGGCCCCGCCGCCCGCCGCTCTAATCTTTGAATGTCTCCGTCGCGCTGAGCCGGAAGCCGGCCCGGGCCCGGATGTCCTGCGACGAGGCGCCGACCAGGACCTCGAAGGCGCCGGCCTCGGCGACCCAGGCGTGGGCCGCGTCGTCCCAGTAGGCCAGCGCGCGGCGGTCGAGCGTCAGCGTCACGCTGGCGGTCTCGCCGGGCTGGAGATCGACTTTGGCGAAGCCCTTCAGCTCCTTGAGCGGCCGGGCGAGCCGCGCGGCCTCGTCGCGCAGGTACAGCTGCGCGACCTCCTGGCCGGCCCGCTCGCCGGTGTTGGTCACGTCGACGGTGACGCGGAGCGTCTCGCCCGGGCCGATCTCATCGGCGCTCAGGCGCAGATTGGCGTAGGCGAAGCTGGCGTAGGACAGGCCGAAGCCGAACGGGAACAGCGGCGCCACGGCTTTGCGCTCGTAGTAGCGGTAGCCGATGAACAGTCCCTCGCCATAGCGCACTTTGCCGTTCTCGCCGGGATAGTTGATGAAAGCCGGGTTGTCCTCCAGCCGCAGCGGGAACGTCTGGGGCAGGCGGCCCGCCGGGTTGACGGCGCCGGTCAGCACGTCGGCGATGGCGTTGCCGCACTCCTGGCCCGGATACCAGGCCTGGAGCACCGCCGCGACCTCGCCGAGCCAGGGCATCGCCACCGGCCCGCCGGTCTGGAGCACGACGATCGTGCTGGGATTGGCCGCCGCCACCCGGGCGATCAGCTCATCCTGCCTGCCGGCCAGATTGATGTCGGGCCGGTCCTGGCCCTCGGTGTCCCACTCGCCGTTCAGCCCGGCGAAGACAATCGCCACGTCGGCTTCGGCGGCCAGCGCCGCCGCCCGCTCGATCGCCGCGTCGCCCAGCGCCAGGTCCAGGCCGATCCGCAGCGCGCGGAAACCCAGGAACGCGGCCTCGGGATAGGCGTACTCGATCGCCAACCGATAGGTCCTGTCGGCCTCCAGCGCCAGCGTGCCGAACGACTCGACGCTGCCGGCGCCGAAGTAGTTGGCGCCCGCCCGCCACGACTCCCAGTTCTCGACGACCGGCGCGCCGTCCACCGAGAGCCGCGACAGCCCGGCGCTGATCAGGCTGAACTGATAGTCGCCGCTCTCCCTCGGCGTGAAGTCGGCGCTGGCCCGGGCCGAGAACGACAGCGGATCCAGGCCCGGGGCGATCACATCGCCGAACCACATCAGCTCGCCCTCGTCGCGCCGCTCGCGGTGGACCGCCGGCCCGCTCAGGTCCGGCGAGGCGAAATACTCGACATCCAGGCCGGCCCGCAGCAGCGGCAGCAGCTTGTGATTGGCGCAGCCCGGCTCATGGCCCAGCTCGACCTGATCGCCCAGCGCCGCCGCCAGCCCTTCCAGCGGGCTGATCCGGTAGTGGGCGTTGACCTGGGCGCTGCCGCCGCCCATGATCTGGGCGGTCGCGGCGTTGGGGCCGATCACGGCGATCTTCTCCAGCGCTGACGGGCTCAGCGGCAGCGCGCCGGCGTTTTTCAGCAGCACGCAGCCCTCGGCGCCGGCCCGGCGGATCAGCGCCCGGTGCTCGGGGCGGTCGATCGCCTGCTCCTCGGGCAGCTCCGGCCGCTCGAAGCCGCCGACCCTGCCGATCAGCCGCAGGATGCGCCTGGCGCTCTCGCGGATGGCCTCCGGGCTGACCCGCCCGTCCTTGACGGCGGCGACGAGCTGCTCGCCGCGCTTGCGGGTCGGGCCGGGCATCTCCAGGTCCAGGCCGGCGCTAGCGGCCTCGGCGGTCCGCAGCTCGGCGAACCAGTCCGACATCACCACGCCATCGAAGCCCCACTCGCCCTTGAGCACGCCGCTCAGCAGCTCGGCGTGCTCGCTGGCGAAGGTGCCGTTGACTTGGTTGTAGGCCGACATCACCGCCCACGTCCCGGCCTCTTTAACCGCAGCCTCGAACGGCGGCAGGTAGATTTCGCGCAGCGCCCGCTCGTCGATCTCCGAGCTGATCGTCATGCGCTCGAACTCCGACTCGTTGCCGGCGAAGTGTTTGACGGTCGCGCCCACTCCGCGCCCCTGCACGGCCCGAATGTAGGCCACGGCGATCCGGGCGGCCAGGAACGGGTCCTCGGAGTAGCACTCGAAGTTGCGGCCGTTGAGCGGCGAACGGTGCATGTTGACGGTCGGCGCCAGCAAGACCTGGGCGCCTTTGCTCTGAGCCTCCTCGGCCAGCGCCGCGCCGATCTCGCCGACCAGCGCCGGGTTCCAGCTCGCCGCCAGGGCGATCCCGACCGGAAAGCTCGCGGCCTTGACGCCGCCGACCAGGCTGCCGGCGCCACGCGCCCCGTTCGGGCCGTCGGTCACTTTGATCGCCGGGACGCCCAGCCGCGGCACCGGCGCTGTGGTCCAGAGATCGACGCCGGCCAGCAGCGACACCTGCTCCTCTAGCGTCAAATCCTCCAGCAGCGCCGCGATCCGCGCTTCAAGCTCTTCGGTCAGGGGGGTGGCTGCGGTCATTGGGCGACTCCTGGCTCACTGGGGCGATTTCATGCCCGATAACGTTACCGGAAACGGTTCCGAAACTGAGCCAATCGTAGCATAAGTAAAAACTTTGTCAAGAGGGCTGCTCCCTCCCCCCGCCCTCCCTGCGGGAGGGAGCGCAAGGGGCGTGCCCCCTGCACCCCCGAGGGTACGCGCTTAGTTGTTGGATCTTGTTTGGTTGGTGGGTACCACTTGAGTGCCAGGGGGTTGAGGGTTTTAAAATGAAGTTAGTGGATAAATTATGGTTGGAAAGTAGGGAGGCTAGCAGATAGGTGGTCGTTGGAATGATGGTTGAGAAGTAATGAGGTTGGTAGATAGATGATGGTTGAGGAGTTTGGTACAAGGATTAATTCATCTTGATCACGATGGCTGCAATAATCCCCAAGCAGCTACGGAAAACAGCTCACACTCACCACTAACTTAAAACGACGGCCGCCCTGCGACGGCCCTGTGCGCCCAACAATGGCGAACGCCCACCCACGGCCTTTGGGGGATGCAAGGGGGCAGTGCCCCCTTGCGCTCCTCCCGCTAGGGAGGCGGGGGAGGGAGTCATCCCCTACCCCAGCTTGATATCGTCGAC
>DASWWB010000361.1:0-2151 GCA_036406115.1 Herpetosiphonaceae bacterium | reverse complement strand
TCCGCTCGCGGATGGATCTGCTGGCGGGCGAGATACTCAAGGACGGTGCTCAGGACATCGGGGATGGAGAGCGGCGAGGTGTCGAGGTACAGATCGGCGGCGTCCCGGGCGTCGCGCAGCCGCTCGCGCTGCGTCTCGTGGAGCCAGCCCGGGAAGGCCGG
The DNA here is from genome assembly GCA_036406115.1 of Herpetosiphonaceae bacterium. Taxonomy (GTDB): domain Bacteria; phylum Chloroflexota; class Chloroflexia; order Chloroflexales; family Herpetosiphonaceae; genus DASWWB01. The sequence continues at coordinate 1,990 of DASWWB010000361.1, read as the reverse complement.
CCGGCCGCGCTGGTGGACATTGGCCAGGTCGACATCCAGGTAGACCAGCGCATGGGTGCTGTGGCGCCGCCACAAGCTGCGGACGCCGGAGTGCTCCTGGGCGACTGGCTGGACCCGGAAGCCCTGCTCGCGCAGCCCGTGGGCCAGGGTAGACTTGCCGGCGGCGCAGGGGCCGACCAGCACCACGTCCTCGCTATCCATGTGTCCCTCCGTTGGGCTCAGGCCCGTTCGACGGGGAAGCAGACCGTCAGGCGGCGGACCTTGCTCTCGCTGGCCATCGGCAGCGCCGCCATCACAATGATGCTCATGTCGTCGTTGGGGCGGGTGCGGTCTAGCTCAATCGCGCGGCCGAGCAATTCGTCCGCCACCGATTGGGCGGAGCGGCCCTCGCGCACGTTGAAATTGCCGAGATAGTTCTCCAGCTCCATGTCGTTGCCGTAGCGCGACCCCGCGCTCATGATCCCGTCGGTGAAAACGGCGATGTAGGCGTACGGACGCAACTCAAGCTGGGTGATGACCGGCTTGGTCATCGGATACAGGCCGATCGGCGTTGACGGCTCGTTGTAGGTCGCCAGGCCATGCTCGTCGATCACATAGAACGGGCAGGGATTGTTGCGCGACAGCAGCACGGTGCGGCTGGTCAGATCGACCGAGAGAATGTTGAGCGTGACCGAGACCTGGCCGTGGCGGTAGGCATAAAGGTAATCGTGGACCGCGCGGGCCACCGCGCCGTCGCGGGCGCCGTCTTTCAGCATCGAGATGGCGCGGGTCGTGACCAGGTTGCTCAGGGTTTTGGCCCCTCGGCCGCTGCCCTGCCCGTCAGCCAAGACAAAGGAGAAGCCGCCGTGCGGGCGCTCGATCATCTCCAGGGTGTCGCCGCTCTCAGGGGTGGCGTACTTGCCAACTTTGGCCACCCCAACCTGTAGTTCCAACATGTCCGGGACTCCTAGCGCAAAGGTACAACGCACCTTGCATCATACCACGATCCGGCGGCCCGGGGGGACTGGGGTCAGGGGTCAGGGGTCAGGGGTCAGGTGGGCGCCCTCTGGGCAGGGATCGGGGATCGTCCGCCGCAGCTGGTTTGGTTTCGGGGCGGCGCCCGCCTTGCCGCCGTCCGGCCTGATCCCTGATCCCTGGATCGCGTATGATAGCGCGGTATCGTATCCATGTAGCCTGGAGGTGCCAATGAGCCCGTCACCCCTGACGCGCGCCGACGCGCGGAAGCTGTTGGAGGAGAGCATGCGCGCGCTGCTGGCCGAGGTCGGCGGCCTGGGCGACCAAGAGGCCAGGGCGATCCCTGTCTCGCCGGAGTGGAGCGTGGCCGACTCGCTGAGCCATGTGCTGGCCTGGGCCGAGGTCGCCACCCGGGCGCTGGGCGACTGGACCGGCGACCGCTCCTGGCTGCCGCATGCCGCGCTGGAAGATCACGACGCCTTCAACGCCGCCGCAGTGGAGGCCCGGCGCGCCAGCCCGTTCTCCGTCCTGCTGGAGGGGCTGATGGCCAATCAGCAGATTTTGCTGGCGGTGCTGGCCCAGGCCAGCGACGAGCAGCTGGCCGAGGAGGGCGAGGCGCCATGGGGCGGCGCGATGCCGCTGCTGCGCATGATCGCCGGCATCGGCCACCACAACGCCGACCATGCCCGCGAGCTGGCCGCGATCATGGCGGCGCGGCGCTCCTGAATTGGCTGTTGACAGCGGCCCTGCGCCGTTTGATAATCCTCGCGGCGGGCGATCTGCCCGGCGCATAGCACTTGGAGGGATGTCCGATGAGCACCGATCCCAACGAGCATGGCAACGACGAGCACGGCCACCGCGGGCCCGGCCAGGGCCAGCGGAGCGCGGATGACACTGCTGACGAAGGCAGCGAGACCGACAATCCCGGCCACAAGGACGATCCCCCCGGCCACGATGATGATGTCATAACCCGCCCCGGCGGCCGCTAGCGCCGGTCTTGGCGGCGGCCGCCGGGTTGCGCCCGGCGGCCGCCGCG
>DASWWB010000360.1:0-1885 GCA_036406115.1 Herpetosiphonaceae bacterium | reverse complement strand
CGCGGCCTTGGCGTCGCGCGCGAACAGCTCGTTGCGGTTGTCGCCGACAATCCGCTGCCAAACCAGCCGGCCGCCGCGGGCGTGGGGATTCATGTTGATCTGCGTGTCGGCCGGCGCCGCCGCCTCGAAGGTGCTGAGCGTGAAGCTGTCGTAGCCGGCGATCGGCAGCTCGCTATGGTCCGGCCCGGCCTCGCGGACCTGGCCCCAGAAGACATAGCGGCCGTCGGTGGTGGGCGAGACGCCGGCGGCGGCGATCTGCCGCGAGTAGTCGGTGGCCATGTCGCGCACGGTGATCGGCTGGCCGTAGCCGCCGAACACCACCAAATCTCCCGCCGCGTCATACGTGGGCGCTGCCTGGCCCTCGCCGAGGGTGTCGATCCGATCCGAGCCAAACTTGCGGTGGTGCAGGCTCCACCTGAGCGGCTGGCCGTATTCGAAGCGGCTGGCGGCCCAATAGACGTGGAGGCCAGCGATGACCGGCGCCTCGATGCCATCCGCGAGCGGGGCGCTGATAATCGTGGTCGGCGCTTCCGGGCTGGTCAGCGGGCGGACCTTGATCCGGGCCGTGTCGGCGTCCAGCTCGCGCCAGGCAACCCAGGTGCCGGAGATCGACGGCGCGTGCTCGTCGAGCGGGCTGTCGGCGACGGCGAACTGGCGGCCGGTCGCCAAATCTTTGGCCAAAATATCGGCGGGACAGTTAGCGCAGGGCTGCTGGGCCCACACCGCGATCCCGTTGCTGATCACGGCGGAGTAGGGCGGGCCGCCGGCGGAAGGGCCGGCGATGTCGAACTCGGGGCCGTCCGGCAGGCGCATGCCGCGCAGGCGGGTCTGGGCGAGATCGTCGGCGGGCGCCGCCAGGAAAATCATGTACTCGCCGTCGGTGCGCGGGTCGAACAGCCGGCGGCTGGTGGCGAGGACGGGAGCGGGCGGCGGCAGGCTTTCGGCGGCCGCCGGGGCGGGGCCGAGCGCGCCGCCGAGCGCCGAGGCGAGGGCCAGGCCGGCGAGCCAGCGATGGGTGTGCTTCACGCGAGCCTCCTTCGGGCTGTCAAACGATTCGCCCCAGGATACAGCGGCGCCGCCCGCCGCTTAATGACTGGCGGCTCCGGCCCGGCTCAGGCGGCGCTGATAGGCTTTCAGCAGGCTGTCATCCTGGCGCGCAAACGCCGCCGGGGCGCGCCTGACAGCCTGTCAAACGCGCCCCGGCGGCCGGAGTTTGCCTCGGTCGGATCGCAGCCGGCGCCTACGCCGCCAGGTCGACCCGCTCCAAAATCACATTCTCGGTGCCAAGCATATCGGCCAGGCGCTGGACCAGCGGCTCGACGGGGGCGATGCGGCGGTTGGGCTCCATCATCACCTGGCCGACCGCGTTGGGCAGATACAGCGTCACCGCCTGGTCGCCCTCGTGCAGGCACAGCACCTCGTTGATCTGCATCATGCGCTTGATGTCGGCGTCGAAATCGCCGGTGCGCGGCAGATAGATATGGAGATGGAAGCGCGGCCCGCTGGGCGGCGGCGGCGCCTGGCCCTCGCTCGGCTGGGCTTCGGGCAGCGTGACCCGCCGGCGCGGGCGCGGCACGATCGAGACGGCGGCGCCGTTGCCGTTGGCGGCGGGCGCGTGGCCGTTCCCGTTGCTATGGCCATTGCCGTTGGCGGCGGGCGCGTGGCCGTTCCCGTTCGCGTAGCCGTTGCCATTGCCGTTGCTGTGGCCGTTGCCGTTGCCATTCGCGTAGCCGTTCGCAGGCTGGCCGTTGCCGTTGGCGGCGCGGGCCGTGCCGGTCTCGGCGGCTGCGTGCTGGGCGGAGCCGACAATCTGGGGCATCGCATACTCCTCATTAGGGGTCCACTCGTCAACGCCGGGCTCGGGCGGCAGCGGCACGCCCTCGTC
>DASWWB010000359.1:0-1634 GCA_036406115.1 Herpetosiphonaceae bacterium | reverse complement strand
CCGAGCGCCAGCGCCAGACGACGCGCCCGCCCGCCAAGCTCAGCTCAAGCTGATAGGCTCCGAACTGCTCGACGCGCCGGCCGAGCGTCAATCCGCACTCCGGCACGGCGAGATCCTGAAATTCCTCCGGGCCCAGGCCGGCGGCGGCGGCGCGGGCGATGGTTTTGTCCATAAAGGCTAGCTCGCCGCGCTGGCGGAGTCTCAGCCGCAACAGCAGCAGCTCCGTCATCGCCGCGCCGCCCTGGCGGCTCAGGGTGACAATCGCCTCACGGCCAAGCATGCGCGACGTGCGGTCGCCGCGCCCGTAGCAGCGCCGGGCGAAATCCGCCACCGCCGCGATCGCCGCCGGCGCCGGATGGCCCTCAAGCGCCGCCAGCAGGCCGACCAGATAGGGATGATTGGTCCACCTGGCATGGACAGCAACCCACCCCTCCTCGTAGCCCAGCGCCGCCGCCGGCCCGCTGGCGGCGGTTTCCAGCACGCCCAGCCAGGCCAGCGCGGCATGGAGAAAGCGCTCGGGGCCGATGCGCCCGATGATTTTGGCGACCCGCTGGCCGAAACGGATCCGCGGCCCGTTGAAACGCGCCCGCCCGAGCTGGTCCAGCAGCGCGTCCCAGGGCTCGCGCTCAGGCTGATTGGCGACCCAGGCGTTGACCGCCACCCCGAACACATCGCGGTTATCCAGCGTGATGGGCAGAGGACTCGGGGCTGGCAGCGCGGCGCTCATCGCCTAGCCGCCAATCAGCGGGACAATTTTGAGGAAGCTCACGGTGGCCTCGGGCGCGATCAGGACCTCGCACTCGGCGTCGTCGCACTGCTCGCGGTCAACCAGCACCAGGTAGGCTTTGCGGCCGAACGCCTGCAAGGCCGCCGCGATCTCGCGCTCGGCGTCGACCGGCCGGCGATCCCACTGGGCCAGCGCGCTGCGCGGCTCCGGCGGCGCCTCGGCTTCCGCGCCCTGCTCGGCGACCCGCTGGTTATGCGCGGCGACCTCGGCCCGCACCCGGGCCGCGATCAGCCCGCCAACAGTCGTCAGCTCGCTCTCCAGCGCGACCCGCAGCTCCCGCATGATTTCGCCGGTCAGGGTTGTGTCCCGCATCAGCACCGAAACGCTCATCGCCGCCCCCTTTCGTTCGCATGGCTCTGGCCTGGCCCAAGCATAGCCGCCCTGTGTGACAGCGGCTGTCACAGCCCTCGGTTCGGCGCCGGCCCGGCCCAATTTGACAGATCGGCGCGCCTCTGCTATACTCATCCTCGTTGCGGCAAGACGCCTCGGGGGTGTAGCTCATCTGGTAGAGCGCAGCGTTCGCATCGCTGAGGCAAGGGGTTCGAGTCCCCTCACCTCCACCAAAAACTGAATACATCGGGGGGTATAGCTCAGTTGGTAGAGCAATTGCATGGCATGCAATAGGTCAGGAGTTCGAGTCTCCTTACCTCCACCATACATCACTCAGGGGTTTGAACCCCTGAGTTTTTGTTTTAGCCGCCAAAACCTGCCCCAAAATCCTCTAAAATCTCCTGGGAAATTCGTGAACCAATTGCATCTGTATGTATCTATAAGAGCAGGAGCCAGAATCATGGCTGAGCAAGAGCTGCTGTCCCTGACCGAGGCGGCACAACGATACAACATTCCC
>DASWWB010000358.1:0-3331 GCA_036406115.1 Herpetosiphonaceae bacterium | reverse complement strand
GTGTCTCGCTCAGTCGTCGGCGCCGGGCATCGCCCAGGGCTGGGGATACCAGAACGGCCCGAGCTTCTGGCCGAGGCCCAGCAGCGGGCCGTGATCCCAGGCCGCGCGGTGCTCGGCGGCCAGCTCGGCCCTGCCGGTCTTGTCGGCCATCCAGGTGGGGCGAAGATAGGCGTAGTCGTAGAGCATCAGGCGCATGTCGCGGTCGCTGAGGACATAGCCGGGCTGCTGGGTCCAGTAGCACTGGAGATCGCCCACCAGCAGCGGCGGCAACAGATCGTGGTTGACCAGCGGCTTGCCGAACGAGAGGAACAGCGTGGCCGGCGGGATGTCCTCGCCGTACAGCTCGCGGGCCAGCTCGGCGCGGCTGGCGGCCTGGGAGCGGCGGGCGGCCGCCAGGATCCACTCCCAGGGCTGCTCCGAGGAGCGGGCGAACATCCACCAGATCGTCGGCCGGCCGTCAGCGGGCTGCTCGCCCAGGTCCGCGACCGCCTTGGCCAAGGTGGGCGAATCGACGGCTCCGATCATGCGCGCGCGCCAGCCGCGATCGGCGTAGAGCTGCCGCATGTCCGGTCCCGCCAACCCCCAGGCCGCCCACTCCTCGATCCGCTCGCGGTAGTTGGGCGAGACCTCGTTGTACTGATTGGGCATCAGCATCGGGAAAAACAGATGGCGGACGCCGTGGCGCAGCAGCGTCTCGACCAGCCCGCACATCTGCTGCTGGGACCAGCGCGGGTACTCCTCGCTGGCGAGATCGATTCCTGCCAGGGCGGCGCGGCGCCGGCTGCCGCCGTTGGAGTAGATCATCGTCGCCGGGGCGACCTTGGCGGCCTCGGCGTCGGGCAGGGCCAGGAACTCATCGCACGTCGGGATATCGGTCATGGCAGGGGCTCCCCCAGCGTTACCGCCAGCATCGCGCTCAGCTCGTAGGCCCGGTCGATTCGCTGCGGGCAGTAAATCTCCTTGTTGAGCCAGCACTTGTATTCTTTCATCCGGAACGGCCGGTAGTGGTTGAGCAGCCACTCGTAGCCGCGGCGCAGCATCAGCAGATCGCGCTCCTCCAGAATATCCTCGTTGCGCATGGCGTGGAGCGCCAGCACGGCGTAGGCGGTTTCGACGGTGGTGGAGCGATCGATCATCCCCCAGCCGCCGTCCTCGAACTGGAACACCCGCAGGGCATGCACGGCCTCGCGGATCGCATCCTTGAACGGCGAGCCTTGCAGCGCGATCAGCACATGGCAGGTGGTGTAGAGCCAGGAGGAATTCCACTTGTCGCCGGCCCAGCTGCCGTCCATCCGCTGGTGCCTGACCAGCAGCGGCCACCAGCGCGAGACATCTTTGCCGAACAGCTGGAGGGCGTGGACGCCGCGCGCGGTCAGCGAGACCGAGGGCTGGAGCTCGCCCGGGTAGCCGAGGAAATACTCGTCGCTCTGGTACTGCTCCAGCAGCCCGAGGTCGACGTCGCGGCCAGTGGCCTTGAGGATGGCGACTGCGGCGGCGGTGTCGTCGCCGTCGGCGATGAAATCATCGCTGAAGCCGAGGCCCTGCGGCCTGAGCGCCCGGGCCAGATCGTCCAGCTGGGGCGCCATCACGTCCTGGAGCGCCGGCAGCGTGTGGATTTCGCCGACCAGCAGCGCGTACAGGCCGAACGCCTGCTCGTAGCGCGTGATCGGCCAGGCGGTCGGCAGCACGCCGATGATATTCTCCGAGGTGGCGGCGGCGGCCATTTTCATATACTGCTTGGCCCGCTCGCGATAGTCCGCCAGGTGCGGCTTGTACTGGGTGGCGGCGATCCAGGCGGCGGTGGCGGCCGGGCTGTGGCCGACGCCGCCGGTGCCGTCGATGATCGCCGGGTCGGGCGTGGCGCCCCAGGCCTCCCAGGAGTAGGCGGCGGTGGTGCCGGCGCCGGGCTTGGCGGCGGCGATCATCGCGCGGCGCTTGCGCCCCAGCTCCAGCAGCGCGCGGTAGGGCGCCTGGTGCAGCAGCACGTCCTTGGCCGCCGCGTCCTCCAGCAGGCGCGGCAGCATCAGCTCGGCGCCGACGGGCAGGTCGTCGGGCACCTCCTTGTTCCAGTGGCTGAGCTGGCGGCGGAGGAAGGTGAGCCCCTCCTCGACCGCCTCCTGGGTGGTGCGCCTGGTGCAGTACTCCTTGAGCGCCAGCACCGAAGCCAGGGTCGGCACGGTCCTGCTGAGCGGGCTGAACGGGCTGCCCCAGCCGCCGTCGGCCTGCTGCTGGCCGAGCAGCCAGCGCACCACCGGCCAGACCTCGTCCTCCTCCTCGATCCGGTATTTGTTCTTGACCAGCACCCGGCCCTTGGGCGGGGTCAGCCGCAGGGCCTGGGCGGTGTCGTAGATCGACGGGCTCATCAGCCCGCCGTTGTTGCCGAGATCGGGCAGCAAGTCGTGCAGATCCCGCACCAGCGTGTCGACGATCAGCGACATGGCGGTTCTCCTTGGCGCCTAGTAGGGCTCCCAGACGCTTTCGCCGTTCAGCAGGCGCTGGATCTGCTCGGGGAAGCGGTGGCGGTTGATCGGCTTGCCGATGAATCCGTCAAAGCCCGCGCCGCGCGCTTTTTCCACATCCTGCGGCATGACGTTGGCGGTGACCGCCGCGACTTTGGTCTCGCGCAGGCGGGGCAGCTCGCGGATTTTGGCCAGCACGCCGTAGCCGTCCTCGTAGGGCAGCTGGAGATCCAGCAGCACGAGGTGGGGCGTCAGGTTGGGGTTGGCCTCCAGCAGCTTGAACAGCTGGCGGCCGGACGCCCGGGCGTTGTAGTACTTGATCCCCAGGTCTTCGCGCAGCAGCAGCTCCATCACGAAAAGATTGTCCGGGTTGTCTTCCACAATCAGCACCGAGGCGTCACGGGGTGAGATACTCATGAGAAACGCGCTCCTTTACACAAAGACCTGCTGGACGCGGGCCACGAACTCGTCGGCTGACAAATGGCGCTTGGCGATCAGGCCCTGCGCCCGGTTGAGCAGCCAGGATTGCTCGTGCGCCTCCAGCTCCTTGGCGCTTACGATAATCACCGGGATATGCTGATGGTCGGGATGGTCGCGGAGGCGGGCCAGCACTTCGAACCCATCCACCTCCGGCATCATAAGATCGAGGATGATCAGGCCGGGCTGGCGGCGCTCCAGCCACTCCAGCGCCTCGCGGCCGTTGGCGACTGTCTCGGCGGCGTAGCCCTGGCCGGCCAGGATCGTTTGGATGATATCACGGGCGTCCGGGCTGTCGTCAACCACCAAAATCGGCGCGCCCGGCTCCTGCAGGCTGTGGCGCACGCTGGCGAGCAGCAGCTCCTCGCGGATCGGCTTGATCAGGTGTTTGCGCG
>DASWWB010000357.1:0-2242 GCA_036406115.1 Herpetosiphonaceae bacterium | reverse complement strand
CTTGATCAGCATGCTGGCGTTCATCTGGCTGGCGTGGCAGAGCGCCGCCCCCGCGCTCCGCGTCGTCGTGATCGCCGACGCGATCGGTTCGGCGCTGCTGGTGGCGGCGGCGGTGCTGCGCTGGCGCGCCGGCTAGGCCGGAGGCCCGAAAAAATCGCAGACGATCATCAGGGCCGCCGGGGCTAGCGGCCCGCGCTGCGATGCGCGCGGCAGTTGATGGGCCCGCCACTCCTCGGCAAGGAGTGGCGGGCCCATCAAGCCGCTGCGGGCCGGGGACCTGAGCGCCGGCGAGCCGCTACCACTGCGTGGCGTCGGTGGGGCGCAGCCGCCGGACCCGGCGCGCCTCGGTCACCAGGAAGGCCGCCATGCCCAGTAGCGGCAGCAGGCCGATCGCGTAGCTGAGCGGTGCGGGCGGGCCGGGCCGCTCCTCGACGGGGATCGGCGGGCTCTGGCCGACGCCCTGGCCACGCGGGCCGTCGATCACGAACTCAAAGCGCCAGACGCCCTCCCTGCCGATCACAGTTTGGTCGAGGCCCCAGGCGTTGCGGTAGCGCGGATGGCGCACCAGCGGGCGGCGCTGGATCGGCCCGTCGGCCTGGTCGCCGTAGATGCGGCGCAGCGTGCCGCTCTTGCCCTCGATCCCGCCCTCGACCCAAAAGACAATATCCAGCGAGCGCTCGGCTTTGATCGGCCACTCGCTAAACTCGATCTGAACCTCGTATGGCCCGGCCTGGACCCGCTCGACATGGCTCACCTGGTGGCCGAGATGGGCGCTGGCGCCGGCCGGCAGCGCCAGGAGCAGCGCCGCGCCGAGCCACAGCCAGCGTTTGAAAACACGTGTCATCTGATCTCTCCTTCTCTAGCCTTCGGTGTGGCGGAGCATCGCGCCCAGCCGCCAGCCGAGCCAGCCGCAGAGCGGCGCCAGGGCCAGGGTCAGCAGCAGCGAGGGCGTGGCGCTGGCCTCGATGAAGCGCAGCAGACTCTCGCGCCGCTCGGGCAGGACCGACGGATCGCCGGCCAGCAGCCGCAGCGGGTTGAACAGCCAGAAATTGACAGTCCCGGCGATCAGCGCGGTCGCCAGCACGCTCCAGGTGACGCTCAGCCGGCGGCTGCGGGCAACATAGAGCAGCCCGTCGACCAGCAGCCCGGCCACGATCAGCCCGCCCGGCATGAAGCTGGCGGCGCTTGGGAGCTGCGAGGAGAAGTCGCGGAAGGCCAGCCCCTCGGCGCCGACCTGGATGCTGGTGACCGCCGGCACGGCGAACCAGGCCAGCAGCCGCAGCAGGGTGTAGCTGACGCCGACCAGCGTCGCAATGCCGGGGCGGCGGACCACCGACGCCGCCAGCAGCAGCGCCAGCGGATAGAAGACGGCGCCGGTCACGGCGTAGTCGGCGAAGGGGCCGAAGTCGATCTCAAACAGCGCGATCAGGAAAAAGAGCATCAGCCCCATCCAGAGCGCAATGCTGACGGCCACCCCGCCGCCCTGGAGCCAGCCTGCCTCGCCGCCGTCGCGCCGCCGGGCGCGGTTGGCCTCGGCGGCGAAGACCACAATCCCGCCGAAGCCGCTGGCCATCACGCTCAGCAGCAGGCCGACATGCGGCGGCGAGGCGAGGGTCACGTCGAAGCCGAAGATCGAGTGCCAGTAGAGATCGAAGCCGCCGTAGAGCAAAAACGCCGCCGCGCCCAGGCCGCCGAGCAAAAAGCCGACCGGCGCGCGAAACAGCTTGAGGACCGCGCGGGTGTTGCCGGGGGTCACGCCCGGATCGCCGCGGCGGAAGCGCAGCGTGGTCAGCAGCACCGCCCCCAGGCAGATCAGGCCGGCCAGCGCCGTGCCGCTGTAGAGCGCCAGGTGCGGCGCGGTCCAAAACGAGTCGGGGCCGACTTTGTCGTGCCATTCCACATCCCAGCTGATGCCGAAAAAGGTCAGCAGCGTCGCCGCGAGCATCAGCCCGCCCGCCGCCAGCCGGAATCGCGAGTCGCGCCGATCGGCGTCGACTGGCGCCGCCGCTGCGCGCGGCGAGGTTTGAGCCAGCATACCATCCTCCTGTTGCCAGACCATCCATCCCATCAGACGGCCGCCGCCCGGACCGGGTTGCGGCTCGGCCTCGCGGCCCGCCGCGCTCCCCCGCGAGCGCCATGCGCGGCGCTGCCTGCGATGGAGCCGCCGGCGCTGATTCTCGGGTAGGATAGCAGACAATTCCCCCGTCTTGAGAAAGGAGTGGCATGGAACGCAAACTTGCGA
>DASWWB010000356.1:0-6018 GCA_036406115.1 Herpetosiphonaceae bacterium | reverse complement strand
CCTTGGCATGCTCGCCAGCGGCATCGCCCACGATCTCAACAATATCCTGACGATCGCCAAGGGCAATGTCGAGCTGGCGCTGATGGATCTGGAGGCCGGCTCCGATCATTTGCTGACCAAATATCTGGCGACCGCTGATGTCGCCACCCAGCGCGCCAGCGACCTGGCCCGCCAGATCCTGGCCTACTCCAACAAGCAGCCCGCCGCCACTCAATCCGCCCAAATCAACGAGATCGTGGCCGAGATGGACGAGCTGCTCGGCGTCTCGATTCGCAAGCAGATCAGCCTCGAATACCAGCTGCGCCCCGAAGTGCCGGCGGTCGAGGTCAACGTGACCCAGATCCGCCAAGTGTTGATGAATCTGATCATCAACGCCGGCGAGGCGATTGGCGCGAACCGCGGCGTGATCCGCCTCGCCACCGGCCTGCTGGACGCCCGCGACCCCTGGCTGCGCGCCGCCTACCCGGGCGCCGCCGGCGCGTTTGTCTTCGCCGAGGTCGCCGACACCGGCTGCGGCATGGACGAGGCGACCCTCAGCGCGATCTTCGAGCCCTTTTTCACCACCAAGCAGACCGGCTGCGGCCTCGGGCTGGCGGCGGCCCAGGGGATTGTCCAGGCCCACGGCGGGATGATCTGGGTCTCCAGCGCGCTCGGCGCCGGCACCACCTTCCGCATTTTGCTGCCGTGCGCGGGCACCGCCCGGCCGGTCGCCGCCTGCCCCGGCGACGGCGATGGCTGGCGCTGCGGCGGCACGGTCCTGGTCGTCGATGACGAGGTGAGTGTGCGCCAGACAGTCGGCGCGATGCTGGAGAAGCTGGGCTTCGACGTGGTGTTCGCCGATGGCGGGCTGGCGGGGCTGCGCGCCATCGCCGCCGCCCCCGACCTGATCAAGCTGGTGGTGATGGACATAACGATGGCCGGATTGACCGGCCTGGAGACCCTGGAGCTGATTCGCAAGCACGCCGCGACGCTGCCGGTGGTGCTGATGAGCGGATCGCTGCTGCCCAGCTCGCCCGGCGTCCCGGCGGCGGCGCCCGCCCTGCGCTTCCTCCAGAAGCCGCTGTCATTCGCCGATTTGCGCGCCGTGCTGCCGGAGCTGCTGCCCGCTGGCGCGTAGCAGCCCCGGCGGTGTGCTATGATGGGCCTAGCCCCCGGCACACGTTAATAATCAGCGCTGCGTCCCGCGCCTGGGCCGGCGATTCACTCTGCGCTTGGGGCGGCGATCCATGTTCATCGATAGGAGCCATGCCGATGCGCCACGCCGACAAGCCCGCCAGATGGATGTTCGCCTTCGCTCAGTTCGCGGCAGCATTTTGCGCCGGCCTGCTGGCGTTGCTCTCCGTGCGAGTAGCGCTGGGCCAGGAGCCGGCCAATCCCTACAAAAAAGCCTATGTGGAGCCGCCGCCGGAAGCGGTCACGCCGGTGCCGGCGCCGCCCGCCGCCGCTGGCAGCATTCTGGTCGCCGCGCCGCCCCTGCCGGCGACAATCCCCGACAACGCCTACATCGGCACGCTCGACGGCAACGATGCGTTTGGCGTGGACGCTGGCATGGCCTGCCTCGATATCAATACGACTGGCCTTGTGCCCAGCGCCAGCACCATCGCCCAGGCGAGCGCAGTCATCACCGCCACCCACACCTGGATCGGCGATCTCACCCTCAAGCTGCGCAGCCCCTCCGGCCAGATCGTCACGATCCTGAACCGCCCCGGCTCCACCGCGCCCGACGATGGCGCCGATTCCCCGGTCGGCGACTCAAGCAACTGGAACGGCCGCGGCATCGCCATCGGCGACGGCTTCGGACCGGAAGCTGAGACGATGGGCGCCGGGATCACCGACGGCCAAAATATCTGCCAAGATAACGGCGTCTGCGCCCATGACCCGAGCCCGGACACCGCAGCCCAGCCGCCGGCGGCCCTCAGCGCCGTGCGCAACAGCGCGGCCTCCGGGGTGTGGACGATGTGCGCCGGGGATTCCGGCGATCTGGACACCGGCAACTTCACGTGGGCGCTGGTGCTCATCCCGCAGGATGGGTATACTTCCGGCGTCAGCGGCTCGATCCCTGACGATGGCTATGTCGGCGGCTTCGGCGGCGCGGGCATGCGCTGCTCCACCATCAACACGACATCGCCGGCGCCGGGCAACACAACGGTGCTGGGGGCGAGCGTGCGCGTCAATCTCACCCACACCTGGGTCGGCGATCTCACCATGAAGCTGCGCAGCCCGTCCGGCACGACCCTCACCTTCCTCAACCGGCCTGGCTCCACGGCGGCAGACGATGGTGGGGGGGCGATCGGCAACTCTGCCAACTGGAGCGGAGCGCTCGATTTCGGCGACGGCTTCGGCCCCGAGGCCGAGACAATGGGTAACGGCCTCACCACCGATCAGATTGTCTGCACCGCCAACGGCGTCTGCTCCTTTGACCCCAGCCCGGACACCGCCGCCCAGCCGCCCGCCGCCTTCAGCGCCTTCAACGGCCAGCCGGCGGCGGGAACCTGGACGCTCTGCGTCGGCGACTCCGCGCTCGGCGACACAGGGACGCTGAACTCATGGACCCTCTATCTGCGCCGGGCGCAGCTGATGGTGCCAAGCGCCGTCACGCTCTCCTCGCTCACCTTCGAGACGAGCCAGGCTTCGCCGGGGCCGGTCGCGCTGCCGCTGGGGCTGCTGCTGGCGGGGCTGGGCGCCCACGCCTGGCGGCGCCGCGCCGCCAAGCGCTGAGGGCTCGCGCCATGCGAAAACCGCCAGCTGCCTGCGCGGCTGGCGGTTTTCGTTGCGTCCGTTGCCGGCGGCTGGCTAGACCGACAGATTGCTCTCGATCTGGGCCAGCTTGTGGCGGGCCATCGCCAGATTGGCCTGGCTCTTGGACAGCGCCAGGTAGAGGAACAGGCCGGGCGAGGATTTGAGCAGCCGGATCAGGTGGTACTGGTTGCCCAGCGTGATCAGGATATCCTCGATCGCCTCGTTCAGGCCGAGGTTGCTCATCACCTTCATCTTGGAGCGGATCACCTCGGTGTTGCCGGCGGCGGCGATCTCAAGGTTGAAGCTGCCGTTGCCGCCGGCGGTGCCGAGCGCCATGCCGCTCTTGTAGTCCGCCAGGGCGATGCCGATCGCCCCGTCGATGTTCATGGCTTCGTCCAGCGATTGTTTTACGTTCGACATGTCAAGTTCCTTTCCCGAAACAGAGAATGATTCAAGCGTGGGCTCATTGAACAGATGGGCGTCGTCCAGCGTCGCGGCGTCGGCGGCGGGGCCTTGCGGGTCCCCGGCGGCGAGCGCCAGCTCCTGCTCGTCGGGCAGTTCGTCGGCCGCCGGCGCGGGGGGCACCGCGCTGCGTCCGTCGCGCTCGTCTTGCAGCCGGACCGACTCCATCAAGATGTGGCTGAGTGAGACATTGATGGTCCGATGCGTGCCCGCCGGCAAATCGCGCAGCTCGATCCTGGAGTCGCTCCAGCCCATCACCTCGTAGACCGCCTCCGGCCCGACCAGGTCGTTGCTCCAGGCGTGGACCAGCTCGCCGTCGATGAAGGAGAGATTGCCCTCGCCGGCCGCCGAGTAGATGCGCAGCGCGCAGGTTTTCAGCTCCAGCTGCAACAGTTGCAAGATCGAGAACAGGCTGATCCCCTGGATGGCGTTCTTGGCGGTGTTGTTGAGGTGCTCGCGCACCGTGGCGAGGAAAAACTTCAGACTGAAGGGCTTTTGCAGGTAGGTGATGGACCTGAAGCCGCGCTGGCTGATTCGCTCGCGCATATTGGAGATATCGTAAGCGGTGATAACCAGCACCGGGATGGCCGGGCAGTTTTTGAGAATATAGACCAGCAGGTGGAAACCGTTCATCACCGGCATATTCAGATCGGTGGTGATGAGATCGACGGGCTCGCGCTCCAGGATGCTGATCGCCTCGGCGCCATTGCTGGCGGTCAGGATCGAGAACTCCTGGGGATGGCGGCTGAGCGCGCGGACCATCGTGTCAACCAGCTCTTGCTCATCATCGACAATGAGAATGGTTTTCATAGCCGCGTCCTTCACGGGCCGGGCGGCGCTTCGCGCCCGGCGTGGTTTTTCTGGCGAGTGGCGGCGGTGCGGCCGCCACACTGCCACTATAGCTTCCCACGGAGGCGGGATCCATCGGGGGATCCCTGAGAAACACTCAGGGGGGACCTGATTTTTAGCACGGGTCGGGCTAGCCGCCCACCAGGACTTTTGGCCAGCGAGCGGCTGTAGAATCGGCGGCGTACAAGAGCAGCGTTTCGCCGCCCTGGGCGATGGTTCCGGCGCCGCGCATGCCGATTTTCTCAAGCACGCGGGACGAGCCGGCGTTGGCCGGGCTGACAATCGCCAGCAGGCGGGGCAGCCCCAGCGCGCCGAACGCATGGGCCATCACGGCGGCGGCGGCCTCGCTGGCGTAGCTGGCGGCGCGATAGGCTGGCAGCAGCGCGTAGCCGATGTCCGGGTCGGGCAGCGTGTCGCGCCGCACCAAGCCGCAGAGGCCGATCGGCGCGCCGCCCCGCAGTTCGGCCAGCCAGAGGCCGTAGCCGAAGCGGGCGTAGCTAGCCAGCGGTCCGTCGCTCAGGTAGCGGCGGGCGTCGTCCAGGCTGCGGACGCCTTTGTCGCCGATGTGGCGGATGAAATCGGGGTCGTTGAGCAGATCGAGAATGAACGGGGCGTCGTCGAGGGTCAGCTCGCGCAGGGCGAGCCGTTCGGTTTCAATCACGGCCATGGGTTCCTTCCTTTCGGCGCCGGGCCGGCGCTGGATTGATCGTGGCATGGGCGGCCCGGCGCTGGCAAGCGGCTCTAGACGGAGGGCGGCGCGGTGCTATAATCGACGCCTTGCCGCCGAGCCCGCTGTTTTCGCCAGGACACGCAGCCATGAACGCAACCCGCGCCGCATCCCGGCCGGCCCTGATCGGGGCCAACGCCCAGCTTTGGAGTTCGCAGGGAGGATACCGGAGCGCCGGCATCTCCACCTACATCCACGGCCTGCTGCGCCATCTGCCGGCGGCGGACGAGGGGCTGCGCTATCGCGTCTACACCCGCGAGCGCGCCGGGCTGCTGGCCATGGCGCGCTCGGCGCCGCGGCTGGACACCGCCAATCCGCTGGCGCGGATCGTCTGGGAGCAATCGGCGCTGGCCTACCTGGCGCGGCGCGACGGGCTGGATCTGCTGCACGGGCTGGCCTACGCCCTGCCGCTAGCGTCGCCCGTGCCAGGCGTCGTCACGGTCTATGATCTCTCCTTCATCGAATTCCCCTCGGCGGCGCGGCGCTTCAATCGCGTCTACCTGAGCGCGATCACCCGCTGGTCGGCGCGGCGGGCGGCCCACGTCTGCGCGATCTCCGAGAGCGGACGCCAGGCGCTGATCCGGCGGCTCGGGCTGCCCGGCGAGCGGGTGAGCGTGGTCTATCCGGGGATCGACGAGCGCTTCCGCCCGCCGCCGAGCGCGGCCCTGGCGGCCTTTCGCCGGCGCAAGGGCCTGCCCGAGCGCTTTGTGCTCTACCTGGGCACGCTGGAGCCGCGCAAAAACTTGCCGGCCCTGGTGCGGGCCTACGGCCTGCTGGCGCGGGCGGGCGGCGCCCCGCCGCTGCTGATCGCCGGCGCCAAAGGCTGGCGCTACGACGAGATTTTCCGCGAGGTCGAGCGGCTGGATCTGGGCGGGCTGGTGCGGTTTCCGGGCTATGTGCCGGCCGAGGAGCACGCGCTGTGGTATGCGGCGGCGGAGGTGTTCGTCTACCCGAGCCGCTACGAGGGCTTCGGCCTGCCGGTCGCCGAGGCGATGGCCTGCGGCACGCCGGTGCTGGCGAGCGCCGCGACCAGCCTGCCCGAGGTTGTCGGCCCGGACGGGGCGCTGGCGCCGCCCGACGACGAGGAGGCTTTGGCAGAGGCCCTGCGCGGGCTGCTGGATGATCCGGCGCGGCGCGCGGCATTGGCGGAGGCCGGCCTGCGCCAGTCGAGCCGCTTCACCTGGGGGCGGGCGGCGGCCGAGCAGGCGGCGGTCTACCGGCGGGCGCTCGGGCCGGGGGCG
>DASWWB010000355.1:0-2524 GCA_036406115.1 Herpetosiphonaceae bacterium | reverse complement strand
CCGGGGCTACGGCTGGAACCACACGCTGTGGGGCGATCGCTGGCCGACCGCCGCCGAGCTGGACCAGGTGACCGGCGGCCGGCCGGCGGTCCTGAGCCGCAAGGACGCCCACTCGGTCTGGTGCAACAGCGCGGCGCTGGCGCTGGCCGGGATCACGGACGGCACCGCCGATCCCGCCGGCGGCCAGGTGCAGCGCGACGCCGCCGGCAGGGCGACCGGGGTCTTGCTGGAGACGGCCCAGGGGCTGATCTGGCCGGTGGTGGCCGGGCCGGACGAGGCCCAGGCCGAGCTGGCGATCGAGCGGCTGCTGGCCGACTGCCGCCGCGCCGGCCTGACCAGCGTCCACGTCCCCGATCCGGCGATCTGCCTGCGGGCGGTCCAGTCGCTCTACAACCGCGGGGCGCTGGGGATGCGCGTGCTGCACCATCTGCGGATCGAGCAGCTGGAGCCGGCGCTGGCGGCCGGGATCCAATCCGGCCTGGGCGATCACTGGCTGCGGATCGGCGGGGTCAAGATTTTCAGCGACGGGACGCTCGGCTCCTGCACGGCCCATATGCTGGAGCCGTTCGAGGGCATGCAGCCGGGGACCCCGCACTGCTGCGGCATGCCGACGCTGCCGAACGACGACCTGGCGGCGACGATCGAGCGGGCGGTCGCCGGCCGGCTCAGCGTGGCGGTCCACGCGATCGGCGACGCCGCCAATCGCGCGGTGCTGGACAGCATCGAGGCGGCGCTGCGGGCCCATCCCGAGCCGCTGCGGGCCGATCAGCCCCCCGCCCCGGAGGGATGGCCGGCCTCGCCGACGCTGCCGCACCGTATCGAGCACGCCCAGCTGCTCCACCCCGACGATCTGCCGCGCTTCGCCCGGCTGGGCGTCGTGGCCTCGATGCAGCCCATCCACGCCACGTCGGACATGGATATCGCCGAGCGGCTGTGGGGGCGGCGCTGCGCCTCGGCCTACGCCTGGCGCACGCTGCTCGACCTGGGCGCGACCCTGGCCTTCGGCTCCGACGCGCCGATCGAAAGCTGGAATCCCTGGCTCGGCATCCACGCCGCCGTCACCAGGCAGCGGCAGGACGACACGCCGCCCGGCGGCTGGCATCCCGAGCTGCGCCTGACGCTGGAGGAGGCGCTCTGGGCCTATACCGCCGGCCCGGCGCTGGCCTCGGGCGAGCTGGCCGACAAGGGCACGCTGGCCGCCGGCAAGCTGGCCGACATCGCGGTGCTGGACCGCGATCTGGCCGACACCGCCGCCGAGGCGCTCAGAGACGTGACGACCGACGCGACTGTGCTGGGAGGCAACGTGGTATGGGAGCGAGTCTGACCCGCGCCGGGCGCCTGCTGGCGCTGATCGGCCTGGCGCTGCGGGCCGGCTGCGGCGAATCGGCGGCCCGGCGCGTCGGCGAGCTGCCCACGGTGCCGATCGCCGCCCCGGCGCCTGGCACTGCGACGGCCCGCCCCGCCGCGTCGGTGCCCCCCGCCCCGACGCCGGCGCTGACGGCGGCGATTCCCAGCCCGACCGCCGCGCTGACGCCGACCTTCGTCGCCTGGCGCGATCCGCGCGGCGCGTTTGCGATCGATCTGCCGGCGAACTGGCACAATCAGCCGGTGCCGCAGGGCATCGGCGTGACCTCGGTCGCCTTCAACGGCCTGGCGACCTTCTCGCTGTCGTTCGGCTACCAGGAGGCGCCGCTGGGCGAGGAGGCGGCCCGGCAGCTGGCCGAGACCACCCGCGACCGGCTGCTGGGCGACGGGCTGATCAAAGATCCGCAGTTCAGCGGCGAGGCCAGGGACGACGGCTACGTGCTGCGCGGCTCGGCCACGATCAACGCGCTGCCGATGGCGATCGAGGTCACCGTGCGCCGCACGGCCGGCGGCGCGCTGGCGCTGGAAAGCTGGCGGGCGCCGCTCGATCTGTGGCCCGAGGTCCAGCGCCAGTACGCGCAGCCGATGCGCGCGAGCCTGACAATCGATGACGAGGCGCTGCGCGCGTTGCGCTAGACAGGCGGAGCCATGCAGAAAATTTGGACGATCATCCGCCACGAGTATTGGCAGCATCTGCGGCGCAAAGGCTTTTTGTTCTCGACCTTTGGCATGCCGCTCGTGTTCCTCGGCCTGATGGCCCTGATCGCGCTGCTCTCCTACACCTCCAACCAGGTCGCGGCGATCGGCTATGTCGATCAGATCGGGCTGTTCCACGCGGTGCCGCCGGAGCTGGAGTTCTCCGGCACGCCGATGCGCCGCTTCGACGATCTCGACAGCGCCGCCGCCGCCGTGCGCGAGCGCCGGGTCGACGTGGCCTTCGTGATCCCGCCCGACTACCTTGAGCGGGGCCAGATCGACGCCCTGGCGCTAGAGGTGGTGCCGTCGCTGGCCGAGCCGCGCTTCGAGCGCTTCCTCCAGGCCGGGCTGGCGCTGCGGCTGAGCAAGGCCGAGCCGTCCGAGCGGGTGGTCGAGCCGATCGCAAGGCTGGACTCGCTGGTGCTGGACGCGCCGCCCGAGGAGGCCGCCGGCAGCGTCTTCA
>DASWWB010000354.1:0-6777 GCA_036406115.1 Herpetosiphonaceae bacterium | reverse complement strand
GGCGGCTGGGCGCGGCTCGGGCGCTCCGCCTGGCGCTGGTCCTTCCCCGCCGCCCTGGCGGTGCTGGTGCTCGTGCTCTGGGGCGCCGGGCGCCCGTCGGGCCAGATCGATCAGAGCGCTGGCGGCGCCGCCCAATACCTGCTGGTCAGCAGCCGGCCCGGAATCGGCGTTGTCGATCCCGGCGGCAGGATGCAGCTGGTCAATCTTGCCACCGGCGCGGCGGAGTGGACGCTGCCCGGCGACGACATGGTGGTCAGCGGCGACGGCAGCCGCGCCTACGCGCTGGAGGTCGATGCGACCGACGGGAGCGAGCTGGTGGCCTACGAGCCGGCGGCCGGGCGCGAACTGTGGCGGACGCCGGTAGCCGGCCATCTGATCTACCCGATGGGGCGGCTGTCGGTCCTGGCCCTGTCGCCCGATGGCAGCCGGCTCTACGTCCACAGCTACGACTCGTGGCGCAGCACGACCGACGCGACCTGGTTCCAGGTCTTCGACACCGCCAGCGGCCAGCGTCTGCCGGGGACCATCCCGTTCGGCAGCCGCACCAACTGCCCCGCGCCGCGCTTCCAGACGCCGCCGCAGGGCGCGAAGACCTACGCGCTGTGCCAATCGGAGATTTGGGTGCTGGACACGGAGGCCGGGACCAGCGAACGGCGCGCCGCGCCGGGCGGGCTGGGCGGCGCGCTGGTCTCGCCTGACGGCGGGAGCACCTACTGGGTGGGCTACGAGCGGGGATGGGCCGGCCCGACGGTGATGAAGCAGCTCGACGGCCAGCCCGACAGCCAGCGCATCCGGCTGAGCGAGCCCCCGTCACGACCGCCGGATGCATGGTCGCTGGGCGGCCCCGGATTCCTCCAGGAGCATCCGGGGCGGATGGCGCTGTCGGCGGATGGGACGCGCCTGGCCCTAGCCTTCACCAATCAGACGTCGGCCGGTACGGATGTGTCGACCGACGTGCGAATCTACGCGCTGCCAGGCGGGGAGCAGGTCGGCGAGATCAGCCTGCGCCCCCCCATCGACGACGGCGGGATCGCGCTGAGCGGCGACGGCAAGGCGCTCTATGTGATCGAAGGCAGGTTGCAGCAGCGCACCGCCGTGCTGGGGCTGGACGCGCTGACCGGCGCGGCGCTGGCGCGCTACGAGCAGCCGGGCCGCGTGCGCTGGATTGTCCTCCGCTGAGCGGCGGAATGTCGCTTGCCGGCCCCGGGCGGCATGGGTACAATTCACGGGATGAGCGACAAGGAGCACCCATGACAACTGCTGAATCCGATCTGACGATTGTCCGCGGCGCTTGCCCGCACGACTGCCCCGACACCTGCGCCATGCTCGTCACCGTCAAGGACGGGCGGGCGATCAAAGTCCAGGGCGACCCCGACCATCCCGTCACCAAAGGCTTTTTGTGCTCCAAAGTCTCGCGCTACGTCGAGCGGACCTACCACGCCGGGCGGGTGCTCTACCCGCAGCGGCGGATCGGCGCCAAGGGCGAGGGCCGCTTCGAGCGGATCAGCTGGGACCAGGCGCTTGATGAGATCGCGGCCCGCTTCGGGGCGATCAGCGCCGAACACGGGCCGCAGTCCATCCTGCCCTACTCCTACGCCGGCACGATGGGCCTGCTGCACTACGCCTCGATGGACCGGCGCTTTTTCCACAAGCTGGGCGCCTCGCTGCTCGACCGCACGATTTGCGCGACCGCCGGCCAGTTCGGCCTGCGCTACACCGTCGGCGCCAGCATCGGCACTGACACCGAGCAGTTCGCCAACGCCCGCCTGATCCTGCTCTGGGGCACCAACACCCTGACCTCGAACCCGCACCTCTGGACCTTCGTCAAGCAGGCGCGCAAAAACGGCGCCACCGTGATCGCGATCGATCCCTGGCGCTCGCGCACCGCCGACCAGTGCGACCGCCACATCGCCCCGCTGCCGGCGACCGACGCCGCGCTGGCCCTGGGCATGATGCATGTGATCTTCCGCGACGGGCTGCACGACCAGGACTATCTCGACCGCTACTGCGTCGGCGGCGAGGAGCTGAAGGCGCGGGCCGCCGAGTACGACCCGGAGCGCGTGGCGGCGATCACCGGCCTGGAGGCCGCGACGATCGAGGAGCTGGCCCTGGCCTACGCCACAACCCCGCCGGCGGCCATCCGCATCAACTACGGCCTCCAGCGCCACGCCGGCGGCGGCATGGCGGTGCGGACCCTGGCCTGCCTGCCGGCGGTGATCGGCGCCTGGCGCGACCCGGCGGGCGGCATCCAGCTCTCAACCAGCGGCGCCTTCCCGCTCAACTACGCCGCGCTGGAGCGGCCCGATTTCATCCCGCCCGGCACCAGGACGATCAATATGGTCGAGCTGGGCCACGCCCTGACCAGGCTCGACGATCCGCCAGTCAAGGCGCTGCTGGTCTACAACTCCAACCCGGCCAGCGTCGCCCCCGACCTGGAGCTGGTCCACGCCGGCCTGCGCCGCGACGATCTTTTCACCGTGGTCCACGAGCAGTTCCACACCGACACCGCCCGCTTCGCCGACATCCTGCTGCCGGCCACCACCCAGCTGGAGCATGTCGACCTGCACAAAGCCTACGGCCATCTGTACCTGGCCTGGAACAACGCCTCGATCGCGCCGCTCGGCGAGTCCATCCCCAACACCGAGCTGTTCCGCCGGCTGGCGGCCCGCATGGGGTTCGATGATCCCTGCTTCGGCGACGACGACGAGACGATCGCCCGCCAGGCGCTCCAGACCAACCACCCGGCGCTGGCGGGCCTGACGCTGGAGCGGCTGAAGGAGACGGGCTGGCAGCGGCTCAATCTGCCCCGGCCCTACGCGCCGTTCGCCGAGGGCGGCTTCCCGACGCCATCCGGCAAGTGCGAGCTGTACTCGGCGCGCATGGCCGCCGACGGCTTCGACCCGCTGCCGACCTGGACGCCGCCCAACGAGAGCCCGGCCACCGCGCCCGATCTGGCCGAGCGCTACCCGCTGACCCTGCTCTCGCCGCCGGCCCACCACTTCCTCAACAGCACCTTCGTCAACGTGCTGCACCGCTTCGAGGAGCAGGGGCCGACGGTCGAGATCCATCCCGACAACGCCGGCGAGCGCGGCATCGGCGACGGCGAGCAGGTGCGGGTCCGCAACGATCGCGGCGGCTTCCTGGCCAAGGCCGTGGTGACGGACCGCGCCCGGCCCGGCGTGGTGATCGCGCCCTCGATCTGGTGGTCAGCCCTGACCCCGGACGGCCGCAACGCCAATCACACCACGCCCCAAGCCCTGACCGACATGGGCGGCGGCGCGACATTCTACGATAATCTCGTCGAGGTCGAGCCGGCTTGATTTGACAGATAGGCGGCCGTTTGGTACAATGCGCAGCACGTCAGGGTTGTGGCGCATTCGTCTAGCGGCCTAGGACGCCACCCTCTCAAGGTGGAGATCACGGGTTCGAATCCCGTATGCGCTACCACAAACGACCAAGCGGTTCGCGGCAACGCGGGCCGCTTGGTCGTTTAGGCGCCGCCGCGTCTTTTTTCCACCGATTCAATCCACCCATAACCAATTTATAATCTTCACGTGGTATATCTCGGCGAGCCGCGCGTCTCGCTTGCGCCGCGGCCAGCTGTCCATGCAGACTGGAGAACCCGCCCATGCCCCGTTTCGCGCTGCTCATCGCGCTGCTCATCGCGCTCATCGGCCCGGCCGCCGCGCCGCGCCCCGCCGCCGGGTCCCCGAACCCGCTTGCAGGTGTTGCGGGCGCCGCCGTCCCCGCCGCCGCCATCCCCGACGATCCCGCGCCGCTGGGCGTGACCCGCATCGGCCGCTACAATCCCGGCCCCTACCGCAGCGATGATCCGCGCGCCGCCGAGATCGTCAAATACGATCCGGCCAGCAGGCGCATGTTCATTGTCAGCTCCTTCGAGGGCGCGGTGGGGATTGTCTCGCTCGCCGACCCGGCCAATCCCGCCTTCGTCGCCAGCATCCCGATCTCGCCGACCAGCGCGGCGCTGCCCAACAGCGTTGATGTCAAGGCCGGCCTGGTGGCGGTGGCGAGCAACGCCATCACCCGCACCGATCCCGGCGCCGTGCGCTTCTACAGCGCCGACGGCGCGTTCCTGACCCAGGTCGGCGTGGGCGCGGTGCCGGATATGGTCACGTTCACGCCGGACGGGCGCTGGGCGCTGGTCGCCAACGAGGGCGAGCCGAACTCCTACGGCCGCGCCGATTCAGTCGATCCCGAGGGCTCGGTCAGCATCATCGCCATGCCGCCCGGCGGCCCGGGGACCGTCACCGCAGGGAGCGTGCTGCCGGTGGCGACGGTCCGCTTCGGCGATTTCAACGCCGGCGGCCCGCGCCACGCCGAGCTTGACCCGCGCATCCGCATCACCGGGCCGGGCGCCAGCGTGGCCCAGGACCTGGAGCCCGAGTACATCGCCGTTTCGGCCGACTCGGCGACGGCCTATGTGACGCTCCAGGAGAACAACGCCGTGGCGACGATCGACATCGCCGCCGCCCGCGTCAGCAGCCTGCGATCGCTGGGCTTCAAGGATCACGCGCTGGCTGGCAACGGATTGGATCCGAGCGACTCCGACGGCGCCAATCGGATCGGCGCCTGGCCGGTCTCCGGCATGTATCAGCCCGACACGATCGCCGCGTTCGCCGCCAACGGCCGGACCTACCTGGCGACCGCCAACGAGGGCGACGCCCGCGACTACCCGGGCTTCCAGGAGGAGGCGCGGGTCAAAAACCTGAGCCTGGATACCGCTGTCTTTACCGACGCCGCCAGCCTCAAGCTTGATGCGAACCTCGGCCGCCTGAACGTGACCAGCGCCAGCGGCAACCTTGACGGCGACGCCGAGTTCGAGCGGCTCTATTCCTTCGGCGCCCGCTCGTTTTCGATCTGGGACGCCGCCACCGGCGCGCTGGTCGTCGATAGCGGCGACGACATCGAGCGGCGCACCGCCGCCGCGTTTCCCGCCAATTTCAACGCCAACAGCACATCCAACACCCGCGACAACCGCAGCGACGACAAGGGGCCGGAGCCCGAGGCGCTGGCGGTCGGCGTCGTCGACGGCCGCACCTACGCCTTCGTCGGCCTGGAGCGCGTCGGCGGCATCATGATTTATGATGTGACCGATCCGGCCAATCCGACCTTCGCCAAATACGAGATCGCCCGCGCCTTCCCCAGCGTCTACGCCACCGGCACGCCCGATGACCTGGGGCCGGAAGGGATGACCTTCATTCCCGCCGCCGACAGCCCGACCGGCCGCGAGCTGCTGCTGGTCGCCAACGAGGCGAGCGGCTCGGTGTCGATCTACGAGCTGAAATCGCTGGCGCCGACCCTCAGCCTGGGCGTCAACGACGGCCGGACGACCGCCCAGCCCGGCGCCACGCTGAACTACGCGGTCGCGTTCGCCAACACCGCGCAGGATCCGGGCGCGCGCCCGGCGTCCGGCGTGGTGATCCGCGGCGAGCTGTCGCCGAATCTGACGTTCGGGCTCTGCGCGCCGGTCGCCCCGGCCTCGGGCACCTGCATCCACAGCGGCGGCGTCGTCACCTTCACCTTGGCCGGCGAGCTGCCGCGCGGCACCAGCGGGACGCTCTGGATCACCGCGCAGGTCAATGCCGGCGCCAGCGGCTTCGTCACCAACGCCGTCACCCTCGACTACCGCGACGCGATCCATCCCCGGCCGCGACTCGCCGCCAGCGACACCGACGCCGTGGCGCGGCCGCCCGTGATCACCAGCGCGGCGCCGCCGGCCGGAATGTATGGCGCCGCCTATCAGCACCGGTTCGCCGCCACTGGCACGCCGACGCCGACGCTGAGCTTGGCCGGCGCGCTGCCGCCCGGCCTGAGCTTCGATGCCGCGACCGGCGTCCTCAGCGGCACGCCGACCGGCGCCGGCGCCTATCCCAATCTCATCCTGACCGCCAGCAACGGCGCGGCGCCGGCCGCCACCCAGGCGTTCACGCTGACGATCGCCAGGGCGCCGCTGCGGATCACGGCGCTGAACGCCAGCCGCCGCGTCGGCCAGGCCAATCCGCCGTTCCGCGCCAGCTACGAGGGCTTCGTCCTGGGCGATGACGAGAGCGATCTGCTGACGCCGCTCAGCGTGGACACGACGGCGACGATCGCCAGCCCGGCGGGAAGCTACCCGATTATCCCGAGCGGGGCGACAGCCGCCAACTACGATATGACCTTCGTGCTCGGCACGCTGACAGTCACCGACGGATGGATCTATTTGCCGCTGGTTTCGCGGTAGGGGATTCGCCCACCCTCCGCCCTCCCTGCCGGGAGGGCGGCGGCCGATGCTGTTGGTTGGCGGAGCCCCGGCGAA
The DNA here is from genome assembly GCA_036406115.1 of Herpetosiphonaceae bacterium. Lineage (GTDB taxonomy): Bacteria > Chloroflexota > Chloroflexia > Chloroflexales > Herpetosiphonaceae > DASWWB01. Next base: position 461 of record DASWWB010000354.1, on the reverse strand, counting down.
ACGGTGTTTGCCGGTGCTCGCCTGGTCGCGGCGGGGCGGCGGCGTGCTAGGGCCAGCCGCCGCGTGGCACTGCGGGATTGGGCGGATCGGCTCGCCGACGCCTGTCGCCGCTGCCCCGCGCAAGACTTCGAGCATTCTCCAGTCCGGCCTGACCCCTGATCCCTGACCCCTGACCGCGCCGCATGCTGTACCATGGCGGCGCTTGGCGTTTTTGGCGCGGGGGATTCGGATGGGCTACGGGCTGTTGGCGGGCGAGTTGATGGTTTTCTGCGGGGCTTGGTGGCTGGGCTGCTATTTGCTGGGGCGCGGCTGGGGCAAGTCGGCGCTGCGGCTGGCGGGCCTGGGGCTGCTGAGCTACGCGCTGGGCGTGGCGATGATCGCCGGGGCGGCGGGCGGCGGGCCGCTGTGGGTGGCGGCGCGCCAGGCGGCGCTGCTCCTGCCGGCGCTCTGCTGGGCGGGCG
>DASWWB010000353.1:0-1954 GCA_036406115.1 Herpetosiphonaceae bacterium | reverse complement strand
GTCGCCTCGAGCGCTGCGGCGCCTGGCGGAAAATAGTCCTGGATCGCCTGCAGGCTGGTCTCAAACACAATCTCCGCCGACCAGGCGGCAGGAATCGCAGCCAGCGACTCCAGCACAAAGGCCAGCGGATCAAAATCCGGCGGCGGGGCAAATGGGGCGTCAAGGACTCGAGCCGCTTGGATCCGATCGATCCGGAAAACCCGCATGGCCTCCCGCAGATAGCACCAGCCGGCCAGGTACCAGGCGTCCCAGTGACGGACGACGCCGTAGGGATCGACATCTCGCTCCGTCGCGGCGCCCTCGGCCTGGTAGCGGATGGCGATCCGCTGGCTGCTGGCGGCGGCGGCGCTGACCAGCAGCAGCACCGCTTCGCGCGGCCGGGGCGCAGCGGCGGCATGGCTGAACGACACGACAGAGCGCACCGACTGGATGCGCTGGCGGGTCGGCGGCGGCACGGTCCGCTCCAGCTTCGCCAGCCCGCCGGCAAGCGCGTGCGGCGGCACCGGCAGCCCCTGGCTCCGCGCCGCCACCAGGCTGAGCGTCATCGCGACCGCCTCGTCGTCGGATAGCATCAGGGGCGGCATTTTGAAACCGGGGCGCAACCGGTAGCCGCCGTGCGCGCCGCGCTCGGCCTCGATCGGGATTCCGAGGTCGCCGAGCATGGCGATATAGCGCCGCACGGTGCGCCGATCCACCTCCAGCCGCCGCGCCAGCTCGGCGCCGCTGAGCTGCGGATGGGCTTGGAGCAGCTCCAGAATCGTCAGGACGCGGGTTGTCGGGTGATACATCGCATTCCTCGCCGAAATAGGGCCGATTATAGCCTATTTGGCGATTATGCTGCCTGTGAGGCCGGAAGACCGTCCGGCCGCTATGCGAGGAGGCCGCTATGACTGTGGAGCCGTTTCGAATCGCCATCCCCCAGCCGCTGCTCGATGATCTGCGGCAGCGGCTGGAGCGCACCCGCTGGCCGGACGAGGCGGAAGGCGCCGGCTGGGAGTACGGCGCCGAGCTCGCTTTTGTGCGCGAGCTGGTCGGCTACTGGCGGGACGACTATGACTGGCGCGCCCGCGAAGCCGAGCTGAACCGCCTGAGCCACTACCGCGCCGAGATCGACGGCCTTGGCGTCCATTTCATCCACGAGCGGGGGCGCGGCCCGGCGCCCCGGCCGCTGCTGCTGCTGCATGGCTGGCCTGATTCGTTTTATCGCTATGTCAAGCTCATCCCCTTGCTGACCGATCCGGCGCGCTTCGGCGGCGATCCCGCCGACGCCTTCGACGTGATCATCCCCTCGCTGCCGGGCTTCGGCTTCTCGGACCGCCCGGCGCAGCGCGGCGGCGCCGACGTCGCCGGCCTGCTGATCGGCTTGATGGAGCGGCTGGGCTATCATCGCTTCTTCATCCATGGCGGCGATACCGGCAGCCCGCTCGCCAAAGCCATGGCGAGCCGCCGCCCCGACGCCGTGGCCGGCATCCATCTCAGCGACATCGGCTACGACGCCGCTGTGTTCCTCGATCCCGCCGAGCTGACGCCGCCGGAACAGGAGTATCTGGCGCGGGTCGAGCAGTGGTCGCACCAGCACGGCGGCTACTACATGATCCAATCCACCAGGCCGCAGACCCTGGCCTACGGCCTGACCGACTCGCCGGCGGGGCTGGCGGCATGGATCGTCGATCATTTCCACCAGTGGCGCGATCCGGCGGGCGACGCCGAGGGCTGGATCAGCCGCGACGATCTGCTGACCAATGTGATGATTTACTGGGCGACCGGCACGCTGAATTCGTCGATTCGCTGGTACCGCGACGCCAACGACGGCGCGGCATGGGAGGAGGTCCCGGCGCCCGTGTCGGTGCCGGTCGGCGTCGCGCTGTTCCCGTATGATCCGCCGCTGGGCGGGCCGCCGCCGCGCGAGCTGGCCGAGCGCACGCTCAATGTGCGGCGCTGGACCGAAATGGCC
>DASWWB010000352.1:0-6047 GCA_036406115.1 Herpetosiphonaceae bacterium | reverse complement strand
CTGGCAAAATCTCGCAACATAAGTGATATCGACATGCAGCTTGCCTCTTTTTCCCCTTTCCACGACTGCATGCCACTGAGGGCTACGGAATGACAGCAATTAATCTCCTCGCCGACTGGACGACCTGGCTGGCCACCGATGCCCCGCGCCGGATACGACCGACGACCGTGGTCAGCTATCGCCGGCAGGTGACGTTCTTCGCCGCCTGGTTGACCGACGAGTTGGGAATCGAGCTGACGCCGGCGGCCGTAACGCCGATGCGCCTCGACTCCTATCTTGATGATCTGCGCGTCGGGCTCCATCGGAAGCCGGCGACGGTTAACCTGGCGGTCGCGGCGCTGCAATCTTTTGGCGCCTGGATGGTTGAAGCCGGCCATCTCCCCAACTCACCAGCGCGCCGGCTTCGTGCCATTCCCGAACAGCCACAGCCCCCGAAGGCCCTTTCCCGCTCACTCATGCGCAAGATCCGCGACGCGGCCCACCACACAGGGGATCTTCGCGATGCACTGGTTATTGACCTACTGGCGCACAGCGGGTTGCGGGCTAGCGAGGTTGCAGGGATTCAGATCGAGCAGCTGGAGCGTGGCGCACGCACGACCTGGATCCACGTTGTTGGGAAGGGTGGCAAGCATCGACGCGTTCCGTTAGCAAAGCCGGTTGGACAGGTGCTTGATGCCTATCTCGACGAGCGCACCGAGCGCGAGGGAATACGGCCGACAGATGGTCCACTTTTGATTGGCATCCGTGGCGGGATCACGCGAACCACAATCAATCGGATCGTCGCCGATGTTGTGGCGCGCAGCACGTTGACGCCGGCGGAGCGTGAGCTGGTGACGCCCCATGCCTTCCGCCATACGGTGGCCACCGAACTGGCGCGGTCCCAGCACCTGGTGGTGGCCGCCGATATGCTGGGCCATGCGAGCCTCACGACGACGCGCCGTTATGTGAAAGCGAGCGCGGAGGAGCTTGAAACCGCCGTAGATCATCTCTATCATTAATATGGAGTAGGCAAAACATGATTTTTGACCGCTTAAAGCCTTGGAGAAATCAAACGTGGAATTATCTCTTATTCAAGAAGCATCATACCGAATTAAATGACTTATATTGGTCATTTGCTCCAACTGTCTCCAGTGTACATGATCAGATAGACAATGCGCCACCTACTCAATCGCCTGTGATAACTTTTAATTATAGTGGTGAAGTAAGGCGTATTGCCTCTGATCCCAATACTTGGAGAAAGATGTTCTCTGATTTTGAAAATTGGGTGAGATTAAGTGCATTAATATCTATATCAGGTTATTTTGAGATATTTTTTCAAAAGGCTATAGCATTAGCCTTGGAGTCGGACCCTGGTATACAATATGGAAAATCAAGATTGGTAGATGGATTTTCTTACAGGAAATACAACGATAAATATTCATTTCATGAAGCTGGTGAAAATTGCGCAAAAGGAGAATGGAATAGGCGAATATCAATATATAAAAAATTATTTCATCACATCCCTTCATCAATAGAAAATCATATCTCTGATTTAGAACAAATAAGAATTATGCGAAATGGTGTAGGCCATGCATTTGGGCGTAACATGAAGGATTATCTTGAAAGCGTTCATATTTCTTCAAAGCCCATGATGTCATTATCAGAAACCGATCTTCAAAAGTGGTTAGGAATAATTGATCAAATTGCACTTGATATAGATACTCATCTCGGAATGAATCATATAGGAGAATACGAGACATTGTATTTTTATCATAATTGGCGGACAACCCCCCAGGCAAGAGCATCTACTGTTGCTAACTTTAGCAAGCATTTGAGGTCATCAACAAACCATAATGGAGCTGGCAGAGAATTTTGTAGGGGTCTGATTACCTATTATGATAGTCTCTGATATGTCAATTGGATCTCAAATCACTTTATTGGACTAAACTTCATCTCCTATGGAGGTTCTGATGGCCAAGCAGCCCGACCAACCCCGCCGCCGGAGGAAGCTAGGGCAAGATGCGCCCGCGCCTGCGGACGCCCAGCTGCGTGCGCTGATCGACCAGGCTATACCCCGCCGCACGGTCCTGCTGAACGTGCCACTTGCCCACATCCACCCCAATCCGTTCCAACCGCGCCGCACCTTTGATGCTATTGACGAACTCGCCGACGCCATCAGGACGCAGGGTTTCGTTAGCCGGCTGCGGCTGCGGCCCCATCCTGAGTTGCCCGACCACTTTCAGTTGGTGTATGGCGAGCGTCGTGTCCGGGCCGCCGAGGCCGCCGGCCTGGCCGAGGTGCCCTGCGAAATCTCTGATCACACCGACGCGGAGATGGCCGAACTTGGCCTGATGGAGAACATTCAGCGCCGCGATTTGGACCCGCTTGAGGAGGCCCGGGCCATTTGGGCGGTCATGGAGACGGGCGGCCACAGTGTGCGGGCGATTGCCGAGCGGCTGGGCAAGACCCGCGGCTATATTGACAACCGCCTCGCGCTGCTGCGGGCGCCCGACGATATCCAGCGCATGCTGGAGCAGCGGCCCCATACCATCATTGCGGCGCGCGACCTGGCCAGTCTGCCGAATTCCGATGCGCGCCAGGAACTGATCGACGGCCTGGCCGCCGGCCGGATTTCGACGACGTTTGTCCGCGACCGTGTGCGGGAGGTTCGGAGCACGGTTGAGCAGGCGCGCGCACGGATCCGCCACGAGTCACAGATGGTGACCATGATCATGGACCGCTGGCAGGCGCAGGCGCAGGACGCCGACCAGCGGGAGGTGCTGCTGGAGGAGCTGGAGCGACTGCTCGGCAAGATTGAGCAGCTGTCGGGCGCATTGGACGGCTAGTGTCCGTCCGGACGGACAGCTGTGGAGAAAGGCGGTTGCCGGGGGCGCCGGCGTGACCACCCCTAGGACGGCGCTTGGGGATCCGTGTCCAAAGCGCCGTCGAGCGGGAGTTGACGACCGTTGCGCCAGCGCTATCGGCAGGTGACGGCGCAGGTCCTTGGCTGACGACGGACACGACCGTGGCGATGGCGCCGCTGGGTTACCACGGGCAGCCTGGGCGCTTTGGTCACGGATCTCCAAGCGCCTAGGCCCACCACTTGACGATGGCACCGGACCCGCGTATCCTCTGCCCACATTTGCGCCCGTTGGAGATGGACATGGCGACTGATCTAGCCGGCCTGATCGCGGCCCTCACCCCTGACGAGCTGGACCAGCTCCAGGTCGTGCTGGACGCGCGCTGCCTCACCCTGGAGCTCCTGGGCAGGAGTGCGCCGGTGGTGGGGGATGCTGCGTTGATGGTGAACCTGCGGCGCGACTGGGTCCGCTGTCAACGCCCGTCGTGTGCGTGCCGCCAAACCGACGAACGCCATGGCCCGTATTGGTCGGCCTATTATCCCGCGCCGACCACGCCGCGTAAGCGCCACCTTGGCAAAACGCCACCAGCGGTCTTAACGGCCGCCCAGTTGGCCGCAGGCACCGCCACCGTGAGCGAGGCTGCCTATACCTTCTACGCGGACCTGGCCACCGCCTTTACCCTGGCCCTGACACAACATGACCGCCTCACCGCGGAGGCGATTGCGGAGGCCATGCCGGACTCGGCGCGCTGGCTGGATCAACTCCCGGTGCTCCCCCCGCCGGCGCCAGTGCCGTCCCGGCTGGTTCCGCCGGCCCCGATGCTTCCGCCGCTCGCCCTGAGGTACGATGAGACCATCGTCGCGCCGGGCGTGACGCGGACGATCATGACGCTCGATGATGATGATGGCTGGTTCGATGAGCGGCCCACGCGGCGCCGGGCGCCGTCGTGGACGCCTAAGCCGGACCTGCCGGACATCGATCTCGCCACCGTTGCTCCGCCGAGCTTCCCTATGCTCTATCCTGATGCGGATACCCGCCGCGCGCGGATCGATCTCCGCGCCAGCATTGATGATGGCCTGGCGGAACTGGCCACCCTCCAATCGATCAGCAAAAAGCGGGGCCGCCCACTGACAGCGCCGTTGGCGACCGCCTTCGGCCATGCGGTGGTGGCGACCGTGCAGCGGGCGATGCTCATCGAGCACGCACAGACTGGTGGATCGATGCCCATTCCCCCAGAGCGGTTGGTCATGTGGGGTGGTTGGGTCCAAGAGCTCGAATGGTTTGATGCAGGTCAGCACCGGTTCCCATTGTCTGCGCGGTCGCTGGAGTGGCGGCCGTCGCTGCGTGGCGCCCGCCGTGAGGCGTTTCTGGAGAGCGCCCTCGCGGTTGTGCGCGCATGGGATGCGGCGGAGTGGTTGCTGGCGGCGGCCTGGCGGGCACTGCCAGTGGCAGCCCAGGCTGCGGCCCCGGGCGCGCTCGCCCAGGTGCGTGATCATGTTCTGGCATGGCTGCCGTATGAGGCCCAGCATCCGGGGTGGCCCGACGAAGAGGCCCCGGCGTGGTTCTGGGACGAGCCAGCACACCGCCTCCAGCCCGTGATGACCGAGCGCGGCACAAAAACGCATGTGGTCCTCGATGCGCAGTCCGTGACGCTCTGCGCCAAGTATCGCGGGGACGAACTGGCCGTGTGGTTCGACGAGGCCGAGTGCCAGCACTGCGCACGGCAGGCGCGGAAGGCCCGCTTGGTCTGCGCGGGCTGTAGCCAGGTGTTGCTGGCGGCCTGGGATGCGAGCTGGTGTTATCGCTGTGTGGACAAGCACGGATAATGTCGCACCGGTGGCCGATGGACCTCCGTGGGCCGCTTTGGGAGGAATGTTCAAAGCGTTGTGGGTCCGGGCAATGAGTCATTGATGTTCATCCCGTCCGCCCCCGGTACGGTGTAGAATAGGAGGGAATGATGCCGGGCAGATGTTTGTGAGAAACCGTCTGCCGGTAACGCCACCAACGCCCGCTGCGGCTTGTTATGGAGCGTGCCTTCCATGGCCTACACCCAATCCTCCCTGATCCCGGACCAGCAGCCCGCCCAGCCCGCGTCCGCCGCAAGCGGCGCAACCCCGCCCACCCAGCTTGCCTGGATTACCAACTTTATCTGGGGGATCGCCGACGATGTATTGCGCGATCTCTATGTCCGCGGCAAGTACCGCGATGTCATTCTGCCGATGACCGTCCTTCGCCGCCTAGATGCAGTCCTAGAGGAGACCAAGCAGGCGGTACTGGACAGGAAAAAAATGCTTGATGCGAATGGCATTACCGCACAGAAAGCCTCCCTATGCGACGCCGCCGGTCAGGCCTTCTATAACGACTCGCCCTTCAAATTGCGGGATCTTCGGGCTCGCGCCAATCAGCAGCAGCTGCGTGCCGATTTCGAGGCGTATCTCGACGGGTTTTCCGATGATGTCCAAGAGATTCTCGATAATTTTGAGTTTCGCAATCAACTCCCGCGCCTCTCGAAGGCTGACGCACTTGGTACACTCATCGAGAAGCTGTTCGATCCCCAGCTCAATCTGAGCCCCAATCCGGTCGTTTATGACAACGGCACGATCCGCATCCCTGGTCTCGATAATCATGCAATGGGGACTCTGTTCGAAGAATTGGTCCGTCGCTTCAACGAAGACAATAATGAGGAGGCAGGTGAGCACTGGACGCCCCGCGATGCCGTTAAACTGATGGCTAATCTGATTTTGCTGCCGATCGCCAGCGACTTGGACTCCGGCACCTACCTGCTCTACGACGGCGCCTGCGGCACCGGCGGTATGCTCACCGTTGCGGAGGAGACGCTTCAGGAAATCGCCGTAGCCCACGGTAAGCAGGTCTCCACCCATCTCTTCGGCCAGGAGATCAACGCCGAGACCTATGCGATTTGCAAGGCTGATCTTCTGCTCAAAGGCGAAGGCGCTCAGGCTGGGAATATTGTCGGCGGACCCGAGCACTCGACGCTCGCCAATGATGCGTTCCCGTCGCGCGAGTTTGACTTCATGCTCTCCAACCCGCCCTATGGGAAGAGCTGGAAAAGTGACCAGGAGCGCATGGGAGGGAAGACGGGCATCAAGGACCAGCGCTTCCTGATCCAGCACGCGGGCGATCCAGAATACTCGCTCGTGACACGTTCGTCAGATGGCCAGATGCTGTTCCTGGCCAATATGGTCA
>DASWWB010000351.1:0-5318 GCA_036406115.1 Herpetosiphonaceae bacterium | reverse complement strand
TCGGCGCCCAGCGCCGCCAGCAGGCCGCGGTCGCGCAGCGCCCAGGGCAGCTTGTAGCAGCCGGGCACGCAGCCGGGCGCAGGCGGGCGCAAGCCGAGATTGGAGGGCGCGTCCAGCGCCGCGATTCGCCGATTCAGCATCCGGGACTCCTTTCAGCATGCCAAACTCGCCGCTGAGGATAGCACAGGGACGCCGGCAAACCAATCGGCGGCCCCAGCCGAGGAACGATCCATGAGCCAGCAGCAGCCGGGCGCCGTGACGCTCCGCGATGTCCATCCCGCCGATCTGTCGGTCTTTTTCGAGCAGCAGCTCGACCCCGAGGCCAACCGCATGGCCGCCTTCACCGTCGAGAATCCCGCCGACCGCGCCGCGTTCGACGCCCGCTGGGAGCGCATCCTCGCCGACCCCTCGATTATCAACAAGACGATCGTGAGCGGCGGCGAGATCGCCGGCCATATCGCCCAGCACGCCTGGTTCGGCGACCCGGAGGTGACCTACTGGCTGGGCCGGGAATTCTGGGGCCGGGGCGTCGCCAGCGCGGCGCTGGCCCAGTTCCTGGCGCTGGCGCCGATCCGCCCGCTCTACGCCCGGGCCGCCAAGGATCACGCCGCCACGCTGCGAGTGCTGGAGAAGTGCGGCTTCGCGATCGCTGGCGAGGACAAGGGCTTCGCCAATGCGCGCAACGCCGAGATCGAGGAGTGGATTTTGATCCTGCGCTGAGGCCGCCGGGCCGCTCGGCCCTGTCTGCCGGCGTTGTCATCTGAGAGGTGCCTATGAGCCAATCACCCGCCGCAGCGCGCCCGGTGCTGCTGCTGGCCCTGCCGCCGGAGGAAGTCGATCAGGCCGTCAGCGAGCGGATTCGCGCCCTGGCGCCGGACATGGAGCTGCTGGTCACCGCCGAGCGGGCCGAGATCGAGGCCAGCATCGGGCGGGTGGCGATCGCCGCCGCCGGCCTGCCGCTCGATCTGCTGCCGCAGGCGGCGGGGCTGCGCTGGTTCCAGCAGTGGGGCGCCGGCGCCGACTGGCTGCTGCGCCATCCCGAGGCGGCGCGGCGCGATTTCATCCTGACCAACGCCTCGGGCGTCCACGCCATTCCGATCAGCGAGCAGATCATCGGCGCGCTGCTGATGTTCGCCCGCGGCCTGCACCGGGCCGGCAGGTGGCAGGCGGAGAGCCGCTGGCGCAGGCCGCGCCCGGAGGAGCTGTTCGAACTGCCGGGCAAAACCATGCTGCTGGTCGGCGTCGGCGCGATCGGCGAGCGGACGGCGGCGCTGGCAGGGGCGCTCGGCATGCGGGTCGAGGGCATCCGGCGCAATCCCGGCCGGCCGGCGGCTGGCGTCGCGGCGCTCTACGGGCCGGAGCGGCTGCGGGAGCGACTGGCCCATGCCGACGCCGTCGTGCTGACCGTCCCGCTGAGCGCCGCGACCCGGGGCATGATCGGCGAGGCGGAGCTGGCCGCCATGAAGCCCGGCGCCTATCTGATCAACATTGGCCGAGGCGGGACCGTCGACGAGCCAGCGCTGATCCGGGCGCTGGCGGACGGGCGGCTCGGCGGCGCCGCGCTCGATGTGTTCGCCGAGGAGCCGCTGCCCGAGGATTCGCCGCTCTGGGCGCTGGAAAACGTGATCATCACCGCCCACTACGCCGGCGCCACGCCCTTCTACAATCAGCGCGCCCTGGCGATTTTCTTGGATAACCTGGAGCGCTTCGGGCGTGGCGAGCCGCTGCGCAACGTCGTGGACAAGCAGGCCGGCTACTGAGGCGCCGGCGCAATGCCAAGGGGGAGAGAATGACCGATGAGAACCGCGCCGAAGGGCTATCGCTGCTCAGCGCAAATCCGCACCTGTACGACTACATGCACTACATGGACTTCGACGATGACGGGAGCGTGAAGATGATCGACGGCGCCGGCCAGCGCATCAACGCGGTGGCGGAAGGCCGCTACCGGCACCGCCAACCCAGCGATGACCTGATCGAGATCGAGTTCTTCGAGCTGCGCGAGCTGAATCCCCGCGACAGAGCCGAGATCCGCCGAACCTTCGAGCCTTTCGTCGCGACCGCCCGGATCGAGCGGGGGCCGTTCGCGATCCGCGAGCAGGTGGTCTGGAACGTCAGCGATGAAAACGCCTTGCGATGCCGGCTCTACGATCGGCGCTATGTGTTCGACACCGACCCGCTCGCATTCGCCGAGGAGCCCCAGCGACGGAGCTTGTATTATGAGGTGCATACCGAAGCGGAGCGCGCCGCGCTGATCGCCGCCGCCCGCATCTATTATCCGCGCTCCGGGCGGCAGGATCTCACCCTGGGCGAGCTGCGCGCCCGGGGCATCGAGCCAGCATAGAACCGGCCTCAGGGCTGGCCGGGGGGTGCGGGATCGAAAGCCGCCAGCGCCTGGTCGACCGCCTGCCGCCAGCTCCAGGCGCGGCCCTCCTCGGCGAGGGCCGCGAAACGCTCGGCGCCGAGGAGCGCCTCCAGGTCGGGCAGCAGCTCCTCGTAGCGGCGGAACGTCGGCAGGCGGGCCGCGCCAGGCTCGTCGATCCGCTGGCGGGCGTGGGCGATGAGCCTGGCGGCGGGCTCGGGCTGACCGCCGCCCGCCAGCAGCACGCCGCAGCCGAACAGCCCCTCCGCCAGCTCGGGGAGATCCTCGAAGACCTGGCAAGTGCGGACGACCGCCAGGTAGTAGGGCTCGGCCTCGGCGCGCCGGCCCTGGTGCAGCAGCCAATAGCCCAGCTCGCACAGCGTGTTGGCGATCGTGATCACGTGGCCGAGCTGGCGGTAGCTTTCGAGGCTCAGGCGCAGCAGCTCGATCGCCCGGTCAACCTGCCCGCGCTGGCCGAGCATATGGCCGAAGTTGAAGCGCATCATCGCCAGGCCCCAGACATCGCCGGTCTGCTCCATCAGCGCCTGGCCGGCGACCATCAGCGCATCGGAGGCGGCGTGGTCATCCTGGCGCTCGGCGATCTCGGCCATGCTGGTGAGGACATGGGCCTGGCCGCGCAGGTCGCCGAGCCCCTCGCGGAGCGCCAGGCTCTCCTGGTAGCAGGCCATGGCCGCCTCCAGGCTCGCGTCGCCGTGGCTTTGGACATGGCCCAAGTTGATCAAGGCGTTGGCCAGCAGGGCGGGCTCGCCCAGCTCGCGGGCGAGCGCCGCGCTCTCCTCCAGCAGGGCGCGGGCGTCCTCGAAGGCGCCGCGCTGGTAGGCCATGCGCCCGGCCCCGTTGAGCGCCTTGGAGCGGGCGGCGGGAAAGCGCGGGGAGAGCGGCGAGCCGAGGATGCGCTCGTAGTGGCGGCGGGCGTCGGCGACGGCGTTTTGAAAAATCCAGAACAGCAGCAGCGCGCCGGACAGCTCCAGGGCCAGCTCGATGCGCTCGGGATCGGCCTCGGCCCACTCCAGGGCGGCCTGGATGTTGGGATAGTCGCGGATCAGCCGCTGGTAGACGCGCACCTGATCCTGCCCGCGCAGGCCAGCCTCGCCCGCGCGGACCAGCTCCAGGCAAAAGCCGGCGTGGCGCGCGTGCAGCGTCGGCCGCTCATCGCTCGCCCCCAGACGCTCCAGCGCGTACTCGCGGATGGTCTCCAGCATGGCGAAGCGCAGCTCCTCGCCGGGCTCCTGACGCAACAGGCTGCTGTCGGCCAGGGCTTGCAGCGCCTCCAGCGCCTCCAGTCCCAGCTCGGCGGGCAGGCAGACCGCCTCGGCCGCCTCCAGGGTGAACCCGCCGCTAAATACCGCCAGCCGGGCCATCAGGGCCTGCTCGGCGGCGCCCAGCAGATTGTAGCTCCAGTCGATCGCGCCCTGGAGCGTCTGCTGGCGGGCGGGCAGATCGCGGGCGCCGCCGGTCAGCAGGCGCAGGCGGCTGCTCAGGCGCGCCAGCATGGCCTGGGGCGTCAGGAATTTAGCGCGGGCGGCGGCCAGCTCGATCGCCAGCGGCAGCCCGTCAAGCTTGACGCAGATCTCGGCGACGGCCGGGGCGTTCTCGGCGGTGATGGCGAAATCCGCGCGCACCGCCTGCGCCCGCTCGATGAACAGTCGCACCGACTCATACTGGCTGAGCCTCGGCAGCGGCGGCAGGCGGGCGGGATCCGGCAGCTCCAGCGGCTGGACCGGGAACTCGCGCTCGCCGCTCAGCCGCAGGATCACCCTGCTGCTCACGATGATCTTCAGCCGGGGCGCGGCCCCGAGCAGCGCGGCGACCAGCGGGGCGGCCGCCACGACCTGCTCGAAGTTATCAAGCACCAGCAGCAGCTCGCGGCCCGCCAGATCGCGCTTGAGCGACTCCAGCAGCGAGCGGGACGGATCCGGCCGCAGCCCCGCCGCCGCCGCGACCGCCGCCTCCACGCCGGCCTGCTCGGTGACGGTCTCCAGCGGGACGAAAAAAACGCCGTGGGCGAACTCATCGATCAAATCGGCGGCGACTTGCAGGCTGAGGCGGGTCTTGCCGGTGCCGCCGGGGCCGGTGAAGGTCAGCAGGCGGACGCCGGGCGCGCGCAGCAGGGCGCAGGCAGCCGCCGCCTCGCGCTCGCGGCCGACCAGCGGCGTGGGCTGGACCGGCAGATTGGTCGGGCGGGCGTCGAGCGTGTTGAGGGGCGGGAACTCCGCCGGCAGGTCGGGGCTGACGAGCTGGAACACCCGCTCCGGCCGGAACACATCCTTGAGCCGGCGCTCGCCGAGGTCGCGCACGCCGGCGCCGGCCGGCAGCCGGTCGCGGGCCAGCTCGTAGGTTGGCAGCGAGAGCAGGATCTGGCCGCCGTGGCCGGCCGCGAGCAGGCGCGCCACCCGGTTGAGCGTGGGGCCGAAATAGTCGTCGTCGCGCTGCTGGACATCGCCGGTGTGCAGGGCCACGCGCACGGCGAGCGGCCCGACCTCGGCCCAGGGCTCGGCCCGCAGCGCCCGCTGGACGGCGAGCGCCGCCTCCAGGGCGGCGGGGGCGCTGGCGAAGGCGGCGCAAAAGGCGTCGCCGACCGTTTTGAAGACCTGGCCGCCGGCGTCCTCGATCGCGGCGCGCACCAGCTCGTCATGGCGGGCCAGGGCGGCGGGCAGGGCGGCGGGATGGCGCTCCCAGAGGCGGGTGCTGCCCTCGATATCGGTGAACAGCAGCGTCAGGGTGAGGCGGGGTTGATCAGTCATGCGGAGGCTCCAGGCGGCAGGGCGATAGCCATTTCAGTCTACCACAGCGAGCATGACGGCGCCGGGTTGCCCGGCGTTAATCTGCTATGATGATACCGCCGCCGGCTGTCCATCAATCTCTTGCATCACAGCACTGCGAGGCCGCATGACCACCAACGACAATCGCGCCTTCAACCGCTGGCGCGGCGCCAGCC
>DASWWB010000350.1:0-1730 GCA_036406115.1 Herpetosiphonaceae bacterium | reverse complement strand
GGGGTCAGGGGTCAGGGGTCAGGGGTCAGGGGTCAGGGGTCAGGGGTCAGGGGTCAGGGGTCAGGGGTCAGGGGTCAGGGGTCAGGGGCGGCCTCAAGGCAGGATCGCGCCTTGGGCGGCGCCCGCATTGTCGCCGTCCGGCCTGATCCCTGCCCCCTGACCCCTGAGACTCCTGGATGCGAGGCCCGCCGCCCGCGTTCGTCCTCAAGCACCCATCCGCTTGTGCTATACTTCACCCAATGAGAACCACCTTAGCCATCCTGCAAGCGCTGCCGCTGTTCGAGGCGCTGGATGCGGCGGCGCTGGGCGACCTGGCGGCGGCGCTGGACGAGCGGCGCTACCGGCCGGGGCAGCACATCGTCTTCGAGGGCGACCCGAGCCAGGGCGTGTTCGTGATCCTTGAGGGCCGGGTGCGGCTGGCGCGCACCGCCGCCGACGGCCGCGAGCAGGTGCTGGACACCGCCGGCCCGGGCGAGATGTTCAACGTCGTGCCGCTGGTGGACGCCGGGCCGGCTCCGGCGACGGCCCGCGCCATGGCGCCGCTGCGCTGCCTGCATCTGCCGGCGGCGGCGCTGTCGGGGCTGATCCGGCGCCACCCGGAGCTGGCGCTGGTGCTGCTGCGCACGCTGGCGGCCCAGGTCCGCGATCTGTCAGTCTTGCTGGAGGACCTGGCCTTCCGCTCGGTGCGGGCCCGGCTGGCGCGCATCCTGCTCCATGAAGCGGAGGACGGCACCGCCGCCCTGACCCATCAGGAGCTGGCCTCGCGGGCCGGCACCGTGCGCGAGATCATCGGCCGCACGCTGCGCCAGATGGCCGAGGAAGGGCTGGTCGAGCTGGCGCGCGGCAACGTCGTGGTGCTGGATGTCGAGGGGCTGCGCCGGATCGGCGAGTGATCACTCCGGCGGCGCCAGCCGCTTGGCCATGAGGATATCCGGCTTGCCAAAGCCGTTGGCGTCGGGCAGCAGCCCCACCAGGACGAACCCCTGCTTTTGATAAAACTCGAACGGGTGGCCGCGCAGGTTGCGCAGCGCCGCCAGGTGGGCGAGCGGATCGGGATAGACATCGACGCCGCCCAGCGAGGTCAGATCGGCCTCGTCGTCGCTGCCGAGCCAGAGCGTGCGCCCGCCGCGCGCCCAGACCTGGCGCTCCAGGTCGCGGACCAGCGCCCTGCCGACGCCGCGGCCCTGGCTGGCAGGCGCGACGACCAGCGGATGCAGCTCCCACATCACCGCCGTGGCCTGCTGGGCGCCGATCCAGCCCAGCGCCGCGCCGGACTCATCGACCGCGACCCGGCAGATTCGCTCCGGGTCCAGGTTCTCGCGGACCTCCTCCAAGCCGTCCTCCAGCGTCGGCCAGGCCTCGGGATTGGTGGCGCGGAAGCCCTCGACCAGCAGCGCCGCCGCTTGGGTGATCAGCGCCTCGTCGCCGGGCGGGAGATCGATAATCTTCATTGGCATTCCTCGCTAGCGCGCGCCGTCCGGCCCGTCGACCGCCGCCTTGAGCGCCAGCAGCAGGGTGATCCAGCTGGCGATCACCTCGGGGCGCTGGGCGGCGGGCACATCGATATTGCTGAGCGTGAGCGTGCTGCCGCCCTCGCTGGCGGCGCTGATCTCGCAGATCGCGCTGTTGCCATGGCCGTAGTCGATGCCGAGCAGATAGTGCAGGCCGTCGGCGCGGGTCGTCTCCTCGGTGATGCGGATGGCGGGCAGCGCCGGCAGCTGGCGGTCGGC
>DASWWB010000349.1:0-5446 GCA_036406115.1 Herpetosiphonaceae bacterium | reverse complement strand
CCCGACCGTGATCGGCTGATTGGCGACGGCCCACTCCGGCACCGTGCGCAGCAAGCCGTCAGTGGTGACGCACTTCAGCACATCGCGCCAGTCGCCGTCTCGATTGAAATCAAGCCAGACATTGATCGTCGCGGCCTGATCGCCCATCGTCGGCGCGCCGCTGACGGTATAGGAGAATGATGAAAGGCCGCAGGCGGGAAGATAGATGCCGGCGGATGACAGCCCGTCATCCAGCAAATCCTTGTTAGATGACGCGACCACATCCGGGCTCTGCGCCGCAATATTCGGCAGCGGGCTCGACGAGGGGGCGTCGGCGTTGGCTTCGATATCCACGCCCTGCCCGAGCCACATGCGCGCCCAGGGCTCGCGGTGCCAGGGTCCCGAGGGCTGGCGCGGATCATCCAGGCCAACCGTGGGATAGCGGGCGATCACCGAGGGATCGGTGTAGGGATGGGCCAGCATCGTCCGGCCGTCGCGCACCGTATCCGGCGCGTCGCCATAATCGCCATACGTCGGCTGCGGGCCGCCGGCGGCGGATGGCATGGGCGCCGCCAGCATCGCCGCCAGCGCCAGTCCTCCGATCACGCCGCCTCGCATCACACACAACCAGCGCCGCCAGACCAGACGTTCCATACCAATCCTCCACACGTGATTGTCATCGTTCCGCCGGGGCGGCGCGGGACCCGGGGCCCGCGTCGCCAGCCGCCTCGCCGTCGCCAGCCGGCTAGTTCTGAATCTCGCAGCTTGCATCATAGAGCACGGCGCCGCCGCCGGAGGTGCAGATGTCGAAGCCCGGCCCGCCGTAGAGCTGATCGTTGCCGGGGCCGCCCCAGACATGGTCGTTGCCCTCGCCGCCGCGAACCACGTCATTGCCCTCCTGGCCGTACAGCAGATCGTCGTCGTCGCCGCCTTGGATCATATCATCGCCGTCGCCGCCATACGCCTGATCATCGCCCGCGCCGGCCAAGATGGTATCGTCGCAGGGGCCGCCATACAGTTGGTCGTCGTTCGCTTCGCCAGTGATCAGATCGTTGTTGGGGCCGCCGATCAGGAAATCCATGCCGCCGGTGCCCGGGATAAACAGACCCACGCCGCAGGCGGCCTGCGCAGCCACCGTCCGGACACCCGCAAACGGGTTCCCGGCCGCGCCGCTCACCACCGCCGTCACCGCCACCGTCGCCGCCAGAGCTAGCCGCATCTTCGTTGCCATTCCAGACCTCCCATAGCTCCCGGCCGCGCCGGGGATCGTTGGATCGATGGGATGAGTATAGGGTGGCAGGGCGGCCGCCGAATCCCACGATTCGGCAGTTTTGTCCCAACTTTGGCGGGGCGGCCCGGAGCTAGCCGGCAGCCGCCTCCTCGGGCGGCAGCGTCGCCAGCAGCGCCTGGGTCTGGGCCGCCTCTTTGGCGAGACCGACCTGGGAGAACAGCTCCAGCGCCGCAGTCCAGGCCGCCCCGGCCTCGGCGGCCCGGTCTGCGGCCAGGCAGATCTGGCCGAGCGCGCGCCGGGCGTAGGCGCCGATTCGCCGATCGTGCTGCTGTTCGGCGACCGCCAGCGACTCGCGGCAGCTGGCCTCGGCCTCGGCGAGCAGCCCCTGGTCGAGCCGGATCTCGGCCAGCGTCAGCAGGCTGTAGGGGCGCACGCCGGGCTGGCCGACCGCCAGGGCCTGGAGGGCGAACTCCGCCGCCTGCGCCAAATTGCCGGCGGCGCGATGGGCGTCCGCCAGATTGTGGGCCGCGTGGCCCCGGCCCTGGGACTCGCCCAGCTGGGTGAATAGCGCCAGCGCCTCCTCGGCGGCGGCGATCGCGGTCGCGGTCTGGCCCAATTCGGTGTAGAGGCCGGCCTGGTTGGCCTTGATCCGCGCCAGCCGTGAAAGATTGCCGCTGGTCTGATAGTACTGGAAGGCCCGCTGCCAGTAGCCGGCGGCCGCCGCGAAATCCAGCTGCTGCGACAGAACCATCGCCAGCGTGTTGCAGGTGCGCGCGATCCCTTCGGCGTAGCCCAGCTCCTCGGCGATCGCCAGCGCCGCCTGGTAGCGGGCGTAGCCGGCGCTCAGCTCGCCCGACGACTCGCGCAAGTAGCCTTGGAGCTGCTCGACCTCGTAGCGCGCCAGCTCCGCCTCGCGCCAGGCCTGCTCCAAATCCCGCTTGCGGCCGTGGACCGTGCCGAGCTTGACCCGGAAATGGGCCAGCTCGCGCTCCAGCAGCAGCGTCGCGGCGCTGAGGCCGGCGCCGTACTCGCCGAGCGCGCGGTCGAATTGGCTGAAGCGAAGCGAAATATCGCCCTCGAACTGGCGCACCCGCAGCGTCGCCCCGTGGTCGGGCGGCCAGGGCAGCGATTGCAGCTCCGCGCGCGCCTGGGCGTAGTCGCCGGCCACCATGCGCAGCTCGCTGCGCAGCACCACCAGCAGCTCGCCCAGCTCTTCGGGCAGCTGGCGCTCGGAAAGCTGCCCGAACAGCTGGAGCGCCACGCTGGCCTGGCCCTGGTCAATCTCCTGCTCGCGCTGGGCGTACCACTGGGCGACCGCCTGCCCGGCCTGGCCGCCCTGGATCCAGTGATAGGCGGCGGCGGTGTACTCGCCGCGCTCCGCGCGGATCTGGGCGGCGGCGAGATGGGCTGTCTCGCGCTGGGCGGGACCGAGCAGCTGGAAAATCGCCGGGCGCAGAGCCGGGGTCACCGCCACGCCGCCCTGGCCGTCGGCTTGGGCCAGATTGGCTGACAGAAGCCGGTCAAGGGCCGGGCGCTGCTCCTCCCAGGCGTCGGCCGGCGCCACTCGGCGAAACACCGACAACGCCAGCAGCAGCCGCTGCTCGTCGGCGGCGAGCCGCTGCCAGAGCCGGCGCACCAGCAGCTCAAGGGACGGGGCCGCCGCCGCCTGGGGCAGCGTCTCGGCGAGCGGCGCCCCGGGCCGATGCAGCGCCAGAACCAGCCGCAACAGCCGGGGATTGCCGGCGGTGGTCGCGGCCAGGCGCTCGATCTCGGCCTCGCCGAGCCCCGCCGCCTGGGCCTCGGCCAGGGCGCGCACGGCGCCGAGGCCGAATCCCGCCAGCTGGTACTCACTATCGGCGTCAAGCGCCCGCCGCTGGCCGAGGAGCAGCATGGGCGCCAGGCCGCGCAGGCTTTCGAGGAAAGCGACCAGCTGGCCGTGGTCCTCGCGCTCGTCGGGGCGCAGCAGATCGCACTCGTCGACGCACAGCAGCGGCGCCGCAGCCCGCAGATGGCCGAGGTCATGCCGGATCAATCCCGGCACCAGCGCGGTCGAGACGGTGCCATGGTCCGCGACAAGCTGGAGCCAGCTGCCGGAGGCGCCGTGGCTGTGGAGGAAATAGGCCAGCGCGACGCTCAGGCTCGGCAGCTGGTCGTGCAGCCCCGGCCGCACCGTCCACCAAAACACCGGCGCCGGCGCCCACTGCGCGGCCAGCGCGGCGCCCAGGCTGGTCTTGCCCACCCCGGGGCTGCCCACCAGCGCGACGGACTGGCCGGCGGCCAAGCGCCCGGCCAGGGCCGCCAGATCGTCCTCGCGTCCGACGAGCGGGCTGCTCAGCGGACGCTCCAGGCGCAGCGCGGGATTGATCCGGCGCACCAGCAGGCCCGCCAGCGCCTCAAGCGCGCGCGTCAGGTGCCGATAGTAGGTGGAGCGGCCGATTCCAAGCTTCGTCAGCACATCGAACAGCAGCTGTGGGCGGAAGTAGGTGAGGTCGAGGATGCGCTCGGCGTAGGGGCCGGCGGCCGCTTGCTGCTCCAGCGCCGCCGCGGTTTCCTGCAAGATTCGTTGCAGCACCCGGCCGCGCCCGCCAGGCGACGCGGCGTCCGGCGCGCCCCAGAGCTGGGCGCCGAGGAAGTAGGGGCGGGCCAGCGGCGAGTGCTGCCCCAGCCAGGCCGGATCGGTCACATGCTCCAGGGCCTGCTTGATGTGTTCCTGAAAGCGATCAGCGATGGGCGATTCGGCGCTCGTCATCACAGCTCTCCTCTCTCAAACAGTCGCCGCAGCCGGCGGCGGCGCATCAGCCCCGGGCTGCTGGCGAGGATTCGCATCCGCCGCGCTAATCATCGAAATCGCCGTCACCCCCGTACTGCCGGCCCACGCTGATCGCGCACTCGTAGGTGATCAGACTGGCGGCGGCGCCCGGGCTCGCGGCGACGGACAGCTCCAAGTGCAGCGTGCCGCTGATAACCTTGTCGGTGACGCCGCTGAGCGTCAGCGTGCCGGTGAGCATCGTCGCGTGTTCTGGAATCTCAATCTTCCACGCATCGACGAACCCGCTCCCGCTCCCAGTCACCGGCAGCGTGTGCGCGCCGACATGCTCCCCCGCCGGGACCGCCGCCAGATGGCCGCTGATTCTGAGCATGGCCTCGGCCTCCGCTGTCGCATCGCCCACCTGGGCGCTGGCGCGGAACTCAAGCTGGATCGTCCCCTCCTCGACAATCGCCGAGTTGACCGTCGTGGCCGAGGTGACGAAAAAACTTCCCTTGGCGGAGAGCGACACGGCGACCGGCGTGCCATCGATCACGGCCACGCCGGAGCCGGAAGACGGTTTCGGCCCGAGATCGGTGAGGAAACAGCCCGTCAGGGCGAACAGCAGCGGAAAAAGCCAACCCGCCAGCGAGCGGAGTCGGTGTCCAGCAGTCATCGGCGGCCCCCTTCCCGGACAGCGGCATCAGGAGTCCATCGTAGCACGCCGATCGCCTCGTTTTCAACAGCCCGCCTGGCCCCGGCGCGCCGTAGTTTGGAGCGCCCGAGCCGCGCCGCCCAGGCCAGCGCCGGCGCTGGCGGGATTGGCAGGACTTGGCAGCGCTTGGCCTGGTCATGGCAGCGCTCGCCGGCCTATGCTGCGGATATTGGCCGCCGCGCTGGCGGCTCTATGCGGGAGGACTCAATGGCTCTGTGGATCAAAGGATGCCTCGTGCTGGCGGGGCTGATCAACGCCTATCCGCTGATCGGCGCCTTCTCGGCCGGGCGGATCGAAGCGCTCTACGGGCTCGGCGGCGCCGGTCCGGACACGCTGATCCTGCTGCGACACCGGGCGGTGCTGTTCGGGCTGCTGGGCGGGCTCATGCTGTACGGGGCGTGGCGGCGGGAGTTCGAGGGGATCGCAATCGCGGCGGGCTTGATCAGCATGCTGGCGTTCATCTGGCTGGCGTGGCAGAGCGCCGCCCCCGCGCTCCGCGTCGTCGTGATCGCCGACGCGATCGGTTCGGCGCTGCTGGTGGCGGCGGCGGTGCTGCGCTGGCGCGCCGGCTAGGACGCACGCTGTTGGGGAAATCAGGGCCGGCGGGGCTGGCGGCCCGCGCCGAATCGAGCGCGGAGGTTGATGGGCCCGCCACTCCTCGGCAAGGAGTGGCGGGCCCATCAAGCCGCTGCGGGCCGGGGACCTGAGCGCCGGCGAGCCGCTACCACTGCGTGGCGTCGGTGGGGCGCAGCCGCCGGACCCGGCGCGCCTCGGT
>DASWWB010000348.1:0-4540 GCA_036406115.1 Herpetosiphonaceae bacterium | reverse complement strand
TCGCCGCCCTGCTGGAAGGGGCGCCGGCCCCAGAGCCGCTGCTGGCGTCGATCGCCGCCGGCCAGCGCCCGGACGGCTCCTGGCCCTTCGCCGGCGAGCCCGCCAATCCCTCCAGCCTCCACGAAACCTGCCGCATGCTCCAGCTGCTCGCCGACCTCGATGCGCCCGAGCATCCAGCGGCGGCGGCCGGTCGCGGCTACCTGAGCCAGACCCAGAGCCCCCGCGGCTTCTGGCGCGAGCAGCAGGCCCTCGCCGCGCTCCAGCCGCCGCTGTGGATGGATCCTGAGTCCGACGACGCGACGATCTACACGACCGCACTCTGCGCCGCCACGCTCGGCGCCGTCGAAAACCCCGACATGCTGGCGGTCGACCAAGCGGTGACCTGGATCCAACCCCAGGTGGCCTCCAACGGGCTGCTGCCCGGCTTCCGCATCCACGCCACCGCCCTGGCCGTGCGGGCGCTCGTCGCCGCCGCCCACCGCGAGACGCGCTCGGTCCGGCGCATGGTCGGCGGGCTCGGCGATCATCTGTCGGCGGAGTGGGACGCGCCCACGCTGGCAGTGGTGATTGACTCGCTGGGGGCGGCCGGGTTCCCGCGCGCCACCAGGGTCATCGAGCGCGCCCTGCCGCTGCTGAGCAAGCTCCAGCGGCCAGACGGCGCCTGGCCCGATGAGCAGAATCAGCCGGACGGCCAGCTCACGTGGCAGATTGTCCGCGCGGCGCGCCGCCTGGGCGTGCGCTAGCCGTTTCTGGAGCGCCCCGATGAGCGACGCACACGATCCGCCCCTGTTCGCCCCCTGGACCATCGACCACGAGCTGGTGACGCTGGCGGTGCGCGGCATGCGCTCGCGGCCGGCGCTGCCTGTCGCCCAGGCCTTCGCCAAAAATATCGGCGATATCGCCGCCATCCTGGATCTGCCGCTGCACCTGGCCGGGCTCCAGGCGCTGGAGAAACATGTCCTGCTCAGCGTGACCCAGGGCCAGCTGGCCCGGGTGCGCTCCGATCCCGGCGCGCCGCCGCCGTCGATGGACGACTTCAAGCGCGATGTGCGCCGCCTCCACCAGACGGAGTTCGAGCGCTTCAAGGCCCAGCCCGCGACCCAGGCGGCCTACCGCCAGGAGGCCCGGCGCCAGCTCAACCAGCTCGGCGCCCGCCACGAGCAGCTCTACCCGCAGCTGCGCTCGCTGTTCTCGACGGCGATTGTCTCGGCCTGGACCGCCTTCGAGTGCGCGGCCGGCGACACCTGGGCCGTGGCCCTCAACGCCCAGGCCGGCAGATTCGCCAAGGCCGGCTTCGACACCGAAACGCTGCTGGCGGCCCTGACCCGCCACTCCAGCGTGGCCGGCCTCGAGGGCATCGCCCAAGCCTACGCCCTGTTCGAGAATTCGCTGGAGCTGAGCGTCGCCCTGGCCAGCCCCGACCTCCACGAGCTGCACGCCACTCGCAATGTGCTCGTCCACTACAACGGCGTGATCAACAAACGCTTCAAGGAGAAGGTCGAGACGGCGGCCCAGGCCGGCGATCAGGTGCCGCTGGACGGCGCCGGCGCCGCGCGGCTGGTCAACGCGGCGATCATGGGCGGCTGCGCGATCATCCAGTTTGTCGATGATTGGCTGGTCCGCCACGCCTCGGCCTAGCGCCGTTCATCCAATCGTCATCATCGGGGGCCGCGCCGCCGGCCCGCCCCGCCTACACTTGATGATGGCGCCCGGCGCACGGGCGGCAGACCCACCGAATGAAAAGAGGTTGTGATGAAAACAATTCTGGCGATCGACGACGACGCTGATCTCTTGCAGATTGTGACCCTGGCGCTCCAACACGCCGGCTATCGCGTCGTCTCGGCCATCAACGGCCGCGAGGGGCTGGAATTCCTCGGCCAGCTCCACCCCGATCTAGTGCTCTGCGATATGGTGATGCCGGTGCTGGACGGCCAGGGCGTCTACGCGGCGATGCAGGCCGATGAGTCCTATCAGCAGATCCCGCTGGTCCTGGTCAGCTCGGCGCCCCACGAGCTGATGCGGGCCTGCCCCAACGCCCTCGTCCTCAGCAAACCCTTCGAGATCCCCATGCTCCTGAAAGTGGTTCATTCGTTGATTGGCAAAGGCGCATAGCGCGAGGTAGCAGCGTGCAGACACACTCTATGGCCGGCAAAACCTGCCTGGTCACCGGCGCGACCGCCGGCATCGGCGAAGTGACGGCGACGGCCCTGGCCGGCATGGGCGCCCGCGTCCTCTTGGTCTCCCGCGACCAGCGGCGCGGCGACGAGACGCTGGCCAGGATCCGCCAGGCCCATCCCGCGGCCGATGTCAGCTTCCTCCAAGCGGATCTCTCCTCCCAGGCCGAGATCCGCCGGCTGGCGGCCGAGGTCCTGGCCAGGCTCGACCGGCTCGACGTGTTGGTCAACAACGCCGGCGCGGTCTTCATGGAGCGCAAGGAGAGCGTCGACGGAATCGAGATGACGCTGGCGCTCAACCACATCAATTATTTCCTGCTCACCAATCTGCTGCTGCCGCTGCTCAAGGCGAGCGCGCCGGCCCGAATCGTCAGCGTCGCCTCGACGGCGCATAAAATGACCGGGCTCAACTTCGACGATCTCCAGGGCCGGCGGTCCTTCAACGGGATGGTCATCTACGGCCAATCCAAGCTTGCCAATATCGTCTGGACCAACGAGCTGGCGCGGCGGCTGGCGGGCAGCGGCGTCACCGCCAACTCGCTGCATCCCGGCGTCGTCGCCACCAAGTTCGGCCACAACAACCAGGGGCTGGCGGCGCGGCTGGCGGTGCTGGCCTTCAAGGTCTTCGGCCTCTCGCCCGAGAAAGGCGCGCGGACCTCAATCCACCTGGCCTCGTCGCCGGCGGTGGAGGGCGTCACCGGAACCTATTTCGTCAACCGCAAGCCGGCCAAGCCGGCCAAGCAAGCGCTCGATCCGGCGGCGGGCAAGCTGCTGTGGGAGATCAGCGAGCAGCTGACCGCGGGCGCCGGGGCTCAGGCCCAGGGCGGCGACGCGGCGTAGGCGACCAGCTGATCCGCCCCGCAGGCCTCGCCGATGTCCCAGGCTTCGGCGAAGGCCTCGGGGGCGAGCTGGCCGTACAGCCGCAGCAGCGCCGCGTCGTAGTCCATGCGGTTGCGCGGCGGCATGGGATTGTTGATCTGGCGGCGGAGGGCGGCGGCGCCGCCGAAGACTGTCGCCGCGTAGGGGCCGGCGCCGCGCGCCACCGCCACCTGCCCCAGCCCCTCCAGGCAAAACGCGATGTTCTCCAGGTTGCGCACCTGGAGCGAGAGCGCCAGCCCTTCCAGCAGGTAGCCGGCGGCGGCCTCCCCGTCCGCGCGCCAGAGCGCGACGTAGCCCAGGTCGGTCAGCAGGCCGCCGACGCTGTTGATGTCGCCCAGCTCGCGGAAAACGCCCAGGCTCTCCTCCAGCAGCGGCATCGCCCGCTCGCGCTCGCCCAGCCGCGATAGCCCCAGCGCCATGTTCCAGAGCGACACCGCCACCAGCCGCGTGTCGCCCAGCTGGCGCACCAGCCCCAGCCCCTCCGAAGCGTAGCGAACCACCGCATGGTCGTCGCCCTGATACAGCGAGATCAGCGACAGATTGATCAGCATCGACGAGATCCCCGACTGGTCGCCAAGCCGCCGGAAGACCATCAGCCCTTCGCGCATCAGGCGGGTGGCGCTGTCGTACTGGCCGTTGAACAGCTCCAGCAGCCCCAGCTGGCGCAGGATGGTCGCGATGCCGCCTTTGTCGTCGGCGGCGCGGACCAGGCCCAGGCCCTCGTCGAAAAACCCGCGTGCCTGGGCGTAGTCGTTTTGCATGCGGGCCAGCACGCCGGCGCCGATCAGCAGCGGGACGCGCAGCGCCGAGCGCGGGGCGCGCTCCAGGGCCAGGCCGAGCCAGCGTCGGCCCTCGTCGAAATGATTGTGGTTGAGCCAGAGATGCCAGGCGACGCTAGCCAGCCGCAGCAGCGGCTCGGGATCATCCTGGGCGTGCAGCCAGGCCAGGGCCGCGCGCAGATTGTCATGCTCGGCCTCCAGCCGATCGATCCAGGCGATTTGCTGGGGGCGGTGCAGCTCGGGCTCGGCTTGGGCCGTCAGCTCAAGCAGGGTCAGGGCGTGGCGGGAGCTGGCAGGCTCCAGGCCGCCGCCGGCAGCCAGGCGCTCCAGGGCGTACTCGCGGAGCGTCGCCAGCATCGACCAGCGGGGCGGCGCGCCGGCGCGGCGCAGCAGGCTCTTGTTGGCGAGATTCGCCAGCAGCTCCGCCATCGCGCCGGCGTGCTCCGGGCAGACCGTCTGGGCCATCTCCAGGGTCCAGCCGCCGGCGAACACGCCCATCGCGACGAAGACCTCCTGCTCGGGGGGCATGAGCAGATCGAAGCTCCAGTCGATCGCGCCGCGCAAGGTTTGCTGGCGGCCCGGCAGATCCCGCGAGCCGCCGGTCAGCAGCTTGAGCCGCTGATTGAGGCGCTGGAGCATGGCCGGCAGCGAGAGCAGGCGGACGCGGGCGGCGGCCAGCTCGATCGCCAGCGGCAGGCCGTCGAGCTG
>DASWWB010000347.1:0-3462 GCA_036406115.1 Herpetosiphonaceae bacterium | reverse complement strand
CTTCGGCGCCTTTGTCGCCGGGCCGGCGCTTGCGATCGAGTATCTCGTCAATGCCTGCCGCTCGTTTGTCTTCACCACCGCGCTGCCGCCGGCGGCGGTCGGCGCCGCCCTGGCCGCGCTGGAGCTGATCGAGCGCGAGCCGCAGCTCGTCGACCGGCTGCGCGCCAACGCCGAGCGCCTGCGCGCCGGGCTGCGCCTGCTGGGCGCCGACACCCTTGGCTCGCAGTCGCAGATCATCCCGCTGCTGGTCGGCGAGTCGGCCCTGGCGCTGGAGGCGGCGCAGGCGCTGTGCGAGGCCGGCGTCTACGCGGTGGCCATCCGCCCGCCGACGGTGCCGCCCGGCGCCGCCCGCATCCGCGCCAGCGTCATGGCCGGCCACAGCCCCGCCGATCTTGATTTCGCCCTGGCGGCCTTCGACGAGGTCGGCCGCCGCTTCAATCTGTTTCGCTAGCGAAAGGATGCGTTTCCGGTGACATTGCACGAACAAAGCCGTTTGGTCGCCGCCTCCGCCCTGGAGGAAGCCGATAAGCGCTATCTCTGGCACCCCTTCACCCAGCAGCAGGCCTGGGAGGCCGAGCCGCAGCTGATCATCGAGCGCGCCGAGGGCTGCTGGCTGATCGACGTCGACGGCAATCGCTATCTCGACGGCGTCTCGTCGCTCTGGGTCAATGTCCACGGCCACTGCCGGCCCGAGATCAACCGGGCGATCGCCGCCCAGCTTGAGCGCATGGCCCACAGCACCTTCCTCGGCCTCAGCCACCCGCCGGGGATCGAGCTGGCCCGCCGGCTGGTCGAGCTGGCGCCCGGCGCGCTCAGCAGGGTCTTCTACTCCGACACCGGCGCGGCGGCGGTCGAGATCGCGCTCAAGATGGCGTTCCAATATTGGCGGCAGTGCGCCGATCCCCAGCCGCAGAAGACCAAGTTTTTCTGCCTGCGCAACGCCTATCACGGCGACACGGTCGGGGCGATGAGCGTCGGCGGCATCGAGCTGTTCCACCAGGTCTACCACCCGCTGTTCTTCCCCACAGTCAAGGCCGGCGCGCCGGATGAGCTGGCGCCGATCGAGGCCATCGAGCTGGCGATCGCGACCCATGCCGACGAGCTGGCGGCGGTGGTGATCGAGCCGCTGGTCCAGGGCGCCGCCGGCATGCTGGTCTATCCCGAGGGCTACACCCGCGCCGTGCAGGACATCGCGCGCCGCCACGGCCTGCTGGTGATCGTCGACGAGGTCGCGACCGGCTTCGGCCGCACCGGGACGATGTTCGCCTGCGAGCGCGAGGGCGTCGAGCCCGACCTGATGGCGGTCGCCAAGGGCTTGAGCGGCGGCTACCTGCCGCTGGCCGCCACGCTCGCCACCGAGGCGATCTACCGCGCCTTCCTCGGCACGGCCGAGGAGCAGCGCACCTTCTATCACGGCCACACCTACACCGGCAACCCGGTCGCCTGCGCCGCCGCCCTCGCCAATCTCGATTTGTTCGACCAGGACCAGACGCTGGTGCTGCTTCAGGACAAGATCGCGCTGCTCGGCGCGTGGCTGGGCAAGATGCGCGCCCATCCGCTGGTCGGCGACGCGCGCCAGTGCGGCTTCATGGCCGGCGTGGAGCTGATGCGCGATCCGGCGGCCAAAACGCCCTTCGCCGCCGCCGAGAAGGTCGGCGTCCGCGTGATCAAGGCCGCCCGCCGCCGCGGCGCGATCATCCGCCCGCTCGGCGACGTGATTGTGCTGATGCCGCCGCTGGCGATCAGCGCCGATGAGCTGGGGCGGCTGCTGGCGGCTGTCGAGGATTCGATCGACGAAGTGGCCGGGGAGCTGCGATGAGAAAAGGGATTTTCGTCACCGGCACCGACACCGGCGTCGGCAAGACCGTCGTCACGGCGGCGCTGGCGGCCGGGCTGCGCGCCCGCGGCCTGCGCGTCGGCGTGATGAAGCCGGCCGAGACCGGCTGCGCCCAGCGGGACGGCGAGCTGGTCCCCGAGGACGCGCTGTTCCTGCGCGCCGCCGCCGAGTGCCAGGCGCCGCTGGAGCTGATCTGCCCCTACCGGCTGCCCGAGCCGCTGGCGCCGGCCCTGGCCGCCGAGCTGGCCGGGGTCGAGATCGAGATGGAGCGGCTGCAAAGCTGCTACGCCGAGCTTGCCGCCAGCCATGACGTGGTGCTGGTCGAGGGCGCCGGCGGCCTGCTGGTGCCGCTCACTGCCACCCACACGATGCGCGACCTGGCCGCCGCGCTCGATCTGCCGGTCCTGGTGGTGTCGCGCAACGTGCTCGGCACGATCAACCACACCCTGCTGACGCTGGAGGCGCTGCGCGAGCGGCCGGTGCTGGGCGTGGTCCTCAACGCGGCCCAGCGCCCCGACGACCGCGCCGCCGCCTCCAACGCCCGCGCGCTCCGCCAGTGGGCCGCCGCGCCGCTGCTGGCGACGCTGCCCCACGTGCCCGCCGTCACCGCCGATGTCATCCGCGCGCTCGGGGCGATGCTGCCCCTTGAGCGGTTCGTGCCAAAGGAGACCCGATGAACTTCCAGCTGCTGGCCGACAAGGCGCTCGCCGGCGCGACCCTGACCCGCGACGAGTGCCGCGCCGTGCTGCGCTGCCCCGACGAGCGCATGCTGGCCCTGCTCGACGCCGCCTACCAGGTCCGCCGCCATTTCTGCGGCAATCGCGTCCACCTGCACATGCTGATCAACGCCAAAAGCGGCCTCTGCCCCGAGGACTGCCACTACTGCTCGCAGTCCAGCATCTCGACCGCCGACATCGAGAAATACCCGCTGGTCAGCATCAAGCGGCTGGTCGACGGCGCCCGCCAGGCCAAGGAGACCCGCAGCCTGCGCTATTGCATCGCCCTCAGCGGCCGCGGCCCGACCGAGCGCGAGGTCAATTATCTGGTCGAGGCGGTCCGCCAGATCCGCCAGGAGGTCGACATCGCCATCTGCTGCACCGTCGGCCTGCTGAGCGAGGACAAGGCCCGGCGGCTCTACGAGGCCGGCGTCGAGCAGCTCAACCACAACATCAACACCAGCGAGCGCTTCTACCCGGAGATCTGCACCACCCACACCTACCAGGACCGGATCGACACGCTGGCGGTGGCGCGCAAGGTCGGCCTCAAGCTCTGCACCGGGGCGATCTTCGGCCAGGGCGAGACCGAGGAGGACATCATTGACATCGGCCTGGCGCTGCGCGAGCTTGATCCGCAGTCGATCCCGGTCAATTTCCTGCTCGGCCTTGACGGCACGCCCTTCGCCGGGCGCGGCGAGCTGTCGCCCCACGACTGCCTGCGCATCCTCTGCCTGATGCGCCTGCTCAATCCGGCCCAGGAGATCCGCGTCTCCGCCGGCCGCGAGGTCCATCTGCGCTCGCTCCAGCCGCTGGCGCTCTATCCCGCCAACTCGGTCTTTGTCTCTGGCTACCTGACCACGCCCGGCCAGGAGTACCAGGAGACCTGGCAGATGATCGCCGACATGGGCT
>DASWWB010000346.1:0-8515 GCA_036406115.1 Herpetosiphonaceae bacterium | reverse complement strand
CGCCGGTCGCGGTGAAGCGCTCCATGGCCGAGGGCGGCTGGACGTTGGTGCCCAGGTGGTAGAGAGTGGCGCCCAGGCTGTAAATGTCGCTCTGGACGGTCGTGCCGCCGCTGTATTGCTCCAGCGGGGCGTAGGCCGGCGAGCCGAAGCCGCTGATGGTGTGGCGCGTGTGGTTGTCGCCGGTCTTGAACAGGCCGAAATCGACCAGTTTCAGCAAACCCTCGGGCGTCACCCGGACGTTGGCCGGCTTGATGTCGCGGTGCAGCACCGGCGAGCTGGCGGTGTGGAGATAGGTCAGGGCGTCGCACAGCTGCAGCGCATAGCCCAGGAACTGGCCCTCCGGCATCAGGGCGCTGGCGCTGGCGATGACCGCCTCCAGCGTCTGGCCGGGCACGTATTCCATCGCCAGATAGCCGTGCCCGTCATGCTCGAAGACCTCGAAATAGGTCGGCAGCGAGGGATGGCTGAGCTGCTGGAGGCTCGCCAGCTCGGATTGGAACCCGGCGCTGGTGGCGAACGTGATCGTTTCCTTCAGCGCCACCCTGGTGCTGTTCGCGGCGTGCTGGGCCTCGTAGACCGCGCCGAACGAGCCATGGTCGATCAGCCTGATGATTCGGTAGCCGCCAACCGCGGCGCCCGGGTCGCTCAGCTCCAGGGCGTAGCGCAGGGATTGGCCGCAGGCCGGGTCGAGGCAGGCGGGCGTGGCGGCCGGATAGCGGGCGCCGCACCCGGCGCCGGTTCGGACATCTCGGCAGATCAGCATAGGCGTGGTTCCTGGCAGTGGCGGCGATCGCGACGATTATACCGCAGCGAGCCTCCGCGACCAATGGCATGTCACACGGCGGGCGGCCCTGCGTACCGATACCGTATTGGTTGCCGCAAAGGAACGTACAATGGCGTCACATGATTCACAGTTCGGTATCGGTCCGCTCCCCTCGCTGCCCCCGGTTATGTTCGGCGCGGCCCTCGCGGCGCTCGGCGCCTTTCTGCTCCTGATCGCCGAGCCCTTGATCGGCGGCACCATGGCTTGCCTCGGGCTGATCTTTCTGGCGATCGGGCTGATGCAGCGCCGGCGCGAGCGCGCGGCGGCCGCCCTTGCGCCGCTCTCCAGCGCGGACCTCACCGCCCGCGCGCTGCGGGGCCTGGGCATCACGCCCGGCGATCTTCTTGCCAACGACCAGCAGCGTATCACCCGCGCCCAGTGGCTGCGCGTCAGCGATCGGCTCGGCACCGTCGGCGAGATCGCGGCGCCGCTGCCGGCGATTCAAGTCGCCGAAGGCCCGGTCAGCCTGAGCACGCATGGCAATCATCTGCGGGGATGGTACGAGCTTGCGATCGACGGCCTCGTTTTCACCCGCGAGGACACGGCGTTTATCTCAGCGCTCAAACGCGGGGCTCGCTACCGCCTGCGTTTCATCGAGCTGCCGACGGCCTGGACGATCCGCCCCACGGCCCGGGTTGTCATCGCCGCCGAAGCTTTGGGCGACGCCTGACCGGCGGGCGGCGACAGGATTGGCGGCGCCGGCACCGGCGGGCTGCTCCTCCCCGCTAGGCGCCCTGCCGGTTGGGCGGCAATGCGACCACCTCGCGGCCCGCGGCGTCGGTGATCGTCAGCGTGCCGCCCGCAGCGTCGGCCCAGAGCTGGATATCGGCGGTTTCAGCGATGATGCTCACCCCGCCGCCGCAGCCGTCGGCGTCGCCGCCATGCACGACCACGCCGGCTTGGGCCTGGTGATTGAGCAGTTGCAGCCGCGCGCCGGCCATTTCGATATCAAGGCATGCCAGCAGCTCCCCCGTCTGGTTGCGAAGCGTGAGATAGCCCGTCTCCGTGCCATCGACGCCCAGGCTGACGACGGCGCGCCCCGCCGCATTAAAGAGCCGAAGCTGTGCGCCCCGCGTTTCCCCGCCCTGGATCTCAAGAATCGCGCGCCCCGCCGGAGTCGTCACGACAACCGGGGTTGTGAGCGCCGCGCCCGCACCATGCGCGGCCTCCCAACGCTCCAGGCGCGCCTCCAGGGCGGCGATGCGCGCCTCCAGGGCGGCGCTGTGATCATCCGTCATGCATCCTCCGATCGATTGGCGCCAGGGCCAGCCGGGGCCTCGCGGCGCTGCTTTTCGATCCGCTTGAGCGCGGTTTCCTTGGCGCCGCGCAGAATCGCCATCAAGATTACGGCGCCGATGCTGGCGGCGACGGCGAGCCAGCTTGTTTCGGCGATGGTGAAGGCGGCGGCGCCAACCACCATGAGCAGCAGGGCGAAGTAGCCGACGGGCACGCCGCCGATGTCGCCCCAGCCCGACTCCTCGCCGACGAAGCCGATGAACAAGAGCAGAGCGCAGAACGCGGCGATCCATGCCGCGGGCGCCGCGAGCAACCAATGCTGCGCGAGGGCGAAGATGCCGACATAGGCCAGCAAGCCGCTGTCCAT
Organism: Herpetosiphonaceae bacterium; assembly: GCA_036406115.1. GTDB lineage: Bacteria > Chloroflexota > Chloroflexia > Chloroflexales > Herpetosiphonaceae > DASWWB01. The sequence goes on along the minus strand of DASWWB010000346.1, from coordinate 6,089 downwards.
GCCGCCGCGCAGCACCCAGAGTGGCATCCGTCGCATAGGCGCTCCGTCAAGTCAGTCCGACCCGCCCCTGTTGGGCGTGCGCCGCACGGCGCGGAGGCCTATCATAGCACTTGCGCGCCGGGATGGGCGGCGGGTTGCCGGATCGGGCGGCGGTGTGGTATTGTCGCCGCCGGACTGCGGGCGGCCCTGCCCGGGATCCTCATCGAGCCGGGCGCGCAGCCCGCGCTGGCCGCCGTGCGGCGGAAGGAGCTTGCAATGACGATTCGGGTGTGTGTGGCCGGCGCGACCGGCTGGGCGGGCTCGGCGCTGGCCCGGGGCATCGCCCAGACGGATGATCTGCGCCTGGTGGCGGCGGTGTCGCGGACCCACGCCGGGCGGCTGCTGAGCGATGCGCTGGGCGAGCCGCGCCTCGACTGTCCGGTCTTCGCCACGGCGGCCGAGGCGCTGGCGCAGCCCTGCGATGTTTTTGTCGAATACACCAAGCCGGCCTACGCCCAGGCCAATGTGCTGGCGGCGCTGGCGGCCGGCGCCCATGTCGTGATCGGCACCTCCGGCCTCGACGATGACGCCTACGCGGAGATCGACGCTGCCGCCCAGCGGGCCGGGCGCGGCGTGCTGGCGGCCGGCAACTTCGCGCTCACGGTGGTGCTGCTGCAAAAATTCGCCGAGATCGCAGCCCGCTACATCCCGCACAGCGAAATCATCGACTACGCCAGCGCCGGGAAGATCGACGCCCCCAGCGGGACCGCCCGCGAGCTGGCGCACCGCCTCGGCCAGGTGCGCGAGGCCAGCCTCGACGTGCCGCTTGACGCGACGATCGGCGAGCGTGGCACGCGCGGCGCCCGCCTCGCCGGCCAGCAGGTCCATTCGGTGCGCCTGCCCGGCTATGTGATCAGCGTCGAGGCGATCTTCGGCATGCCCGATCAAAAGCTGGTGCTGCGCCACGAGGCTGGCTCCAGCGCCCAGCCCTATGTCGACGGCGCCCTGCTGGCGATTCGCAAGGTCGGCGGCTTCACCGGCCTGCGCCGCGGCCTCGACCACGTGCTGGACCTGGACTGACGGGGCAGGGGCGGGCGCGATGAAGCAATCGCGCCCGCCCCGGGCCGGCGCTCATGCCTCCGGCGCCGGCTCCAGCCCGCCCGGGCGCGGCTCGCTGGCGCTGACGAGCACCAGCAGCCCCGCCGCCATGTAGGCGGCGCCCTGGACGGTCAGGACCGCCATGGGCTCCAGACCGCCGCCGATCAGCCCCGCGAGCAGGGTGCTGGCGAGGTAGCAGCCGGCGCTGAGCATGCCGATGGCGCCGAACACCCGCCCCCGGTAGGCGTCGGGGACGTGCTGCTGCAACAGGCTGGTCTGCGCGGTGAAAAAGCCCACCGCCGGCACGCCGACCAGGGCGATCAGCGCCAGCCCCGGCCAGAGCCCGCCCGCCACCCGCGGATAGTTGAACAGCAGCAGATCGATCGCCCCGAACAGCACGCCCGAGACCCACAGCAGCCGGATCGTCCCCAGCGCCTTGGCGACTCTGCCGATGATCAGCCCGCCGATGATGCCGCCGATCGCCTGCGCCCCCATGAACCAGCCCACCTCGCGCGCGCCGCCGCCCAGCACCTTGCTCACCCAGAGGATGAACATCACCGACATCATGCCCTCGCCGATGCTGCAAATCGCGCCGATCGCGCAGACCAGCCGCACCATCGGCCGGCGCCAGGCCAGCGCCAGCCCGGCTCGCAGCTCGCGGCCGACGCTCGGCGGCTGCGTTTCGGCCGGCGCGGCGGCTTCGGCGGCGTTTGAGGCGGCAGGCGGCCGGACCAGGGCGATCAGCAGCGCGGCCACGGCGAAGGACAGGGCGTCCGCCGCCACCACGCCGCCCAGGCTGGCGGCGCCGGCGATCAATCCGCCCAGCGGCGGCCCGGCCAGCCGCGCCAGATTGTCGTTGAGCGCGTTGAGCGCGTTGGCGCCGACAAGATCATCTTCCCCGACCAGCAGCGGCAGCAGCGCGTTTTCCGCCGGCCGGAAGAAGCGGGCGATGCAGCTCTGGGCGAAGGCCACGGCGTAGGCGATCCAGACCTGGCCCGGGCTGCGCACCGCCAGCAGCGGCAGCAGCGCCAGCGCGAACAAGACATTGCAGACCACCATCACTTGCCGGCGATCCCAGCGGTCCACGAACACGCCGGCGATCGAGCTGAGCGCCAGGCCGGGCAGCGTGCTGGCGGCGAAGGTGATGCTTGTCGCCAGCGCCGAGCCTGTCAGTTGGTAGACATAAATCGGCAGCGCCGTCATCAGCATCCAGTCGCCGATCATCGAGATCAGGGCGCCGGTCCAGAGCAGACGGAAATTGCGGTGGCGGAGAAGCAGATTCATCGGCGGCCTCCCTGGTCGCTGCGGCGGATGTCAAGCACGTCAAGCGTGTCGACCGCCGAGAGCACGTCGATCCGGGCCGCCCCGTCGCTGCGCTCGAAGCTGACCAGCAGCGCCGCGCGCCCGCCGGCCTCCAGGCGCGTGGGCGGCAGCAAGCGCATGCGCGGATGGTCGCGCCAGAACGCGCGGGTCTCCGGCAGGTCCAGCGCCAGGTAGTGGGCGTCGGTGATGTCGTCGAGGGCGCAGCGCCGGCAGCGGATGGATACGCCGTAGCCGGCCTCGTCGTCGGCGCGCACGGCGACGGGCAGCGCGCCGCCGCAGGCCCAGCAGACGGTCTCGCGGCTGGCGAGCGCCGCCCGATAGAGCTGGTGGCAGGCGGCGAGGGCGTGGCCCAGCACCGTCTTGAGCTGGATGCGGCCCTGCTCGGCGACGGGCAGCCGGGCGCTGACCACCTGGGTCGCCAGGCCGGCTGCGGCGCAGAGCGGGCACCAGAACGTGCGCTCGCCGTCGGGCTCGCGGCGGCAGCGCAGCCGCCCGTCGCCGCAAAACGGGCACCAGACCCGCAGCTCTTTGCTTGCGTCCTCCGGCTCGCCGACCAGGCCGTAGGCGGCGGCCTCGGCCCGCAGCTCGGCGCCCAGCACCCGCCGCAGCGCCGCTTTGCTGCGCTGCAAGCGCATGGCGATCGCGCCCTCGCTCACCCGCAGCCGGGCGGCCATCTCGGCGTGGGGGAATTCTTCCACATAGCGCCCGATCAGCAGCGTGCGCGATTCGGCCGGCAGCAGCGCCAGGGCCCGGTCGAGCAGCTCCAGCAGCTCGTGGCGCTCAAGCAGCGCCGGCAGATCGGCGGCGTCGGGCAGATCGTCGATCGGCGAGCCGGCGGCGTCATCATCTTCCCTGGCTCCCGCGGGCTGGAGCCGGGCCAGCTCGCGGCCCTGGCGCCGCCGCCAGCGCAGGCAGACGAAGCGCGCGATCGCCGCCAGCCATGGCCGCAGCCCGGCGGCGTCGCGCAGCCGCTCGCGCTGGCGCCAGGCCTCCAGCATCGTTTCCTGGGCCAGATCCTCGGCGGCCTCGCCCGAGCCGGCGGCCCGGGCGCAGAGCCGCACCAGCCAGGGCCACTCGGCTCCCAGCTGTTCCTCAAGCAGGTGATGGGCGATTGCGGTGCTTTGCATGCGAATCCCTTTCCATGTCGTTTCCCTAGAGAATCGCCGCGCGGCCGTTGATTCTCACGCCGACTTTTGCGGCGCCGGGGAGCGACTTTGGCGGGCGCCGCGCTCAGCCCGTCGCCTCCGCCTGGATCATCCCCCGCAGCTCCGGCAGTTCGCGCGGGCCGAACGATACGTTGAAAAGATAGACGCAGCGCACGCTGTCGCCGTCGAAGCGCCAGGTCGCCATGACATGGAACGGCGTCTCGTAAAAGATCATGCTCATGCAGTAGCTGTCGTCGGCCAGCCAGGCGCCGCTGGCGGCGACGACTTGCGGGCCCTCGGGCTCGATCGTCGTCACGCCGAAGCGATGGGCGCCGCGGCCGGCGGCGGTTCGGTGCTCGCCCCGGGCGTCGCGCAGCGTCCAGACGCAGCCGTCGGCGTCGAAGTCCAGCCGCATCTCCTCGACGCCGAGCGGGTTGGGCTCGAACCGGTAGGTCTTGCCGCTGACGCTCGTCTCCAGCGGCGAGGACTCCGCTCCGGCCAGCGGCGGGCGACTCAGCGCCGCCAGCGCCGCGCGCAGCTCCGAAGCGGCGGCGGGATGATCCGGCAGCGGCCCCCCACGCATCGCCGGAAGCAGATGATCCCACGCCAGGTTGAGCGGCGCCTGCATGTCGGGCAGGCCGCCGGTGATCGCCAGCACCGCGTCCTGCGCGGGCAGCACGATGCAATACTGGCCGAAGGCGCCGTCGCCGCGATAGGCGCCGTGGCGGCAGCGCCAGAGCTGGAAGCCGTAGCCCTGGGCCCAATCGCTGTCCGGGTCGGTCCCGTTGGCGGTGTGGGCGGCGCTGGCGAGCTCGACCCAGCCGGCGGGCAGCACCTGCGCGCCGCGCCAGGCGCCGTTCTGGAGGTAGCACTGGCCGAAGCGGGCGATGCCTTCGGTCGCCAGGCTCAGGCCCCAGCCGCCGATGTTGGCGCCGCGCGGGCAGGTGATCCAGCTCGCCGGGACGATGCCCAGCGGCTCGAACAGCCGCGGCCGCAGGTACTCAAGGATCGGCTGCCCGGTCAGCCGCGTGACAATCGCCGAAAGCATGTAGCTGGTTCCGCTGTCGTAGGCGAAGTGGGCGCCCGGCGCGTGCTGGACGGGCTGGGCGAGGAAGGCTCGGGGCCAGTTGCCGTCGGGCTCGGCGAACAGCGCCTCCATCACGTCGGTGTCGTGGCCGGCGGACATCGCCAGCAGGTGGCGCACTTGCATTGCCGCCAGGTTGGGGCTGATCTCCGCCGGCAGATCGTCGGGGAAAAAGCCGGTCACCGGGTCGTCGAGGCTGAGCAGCCCCTCGGCTTGGGCGAAGCCGACGGCGGTCGCGGTGAAGCTTTTTGTCAGCGAGAACAGCATGTGGGGCCGCTCGGGCGCGTAGGGCGCCCACCAGCCCTCGGCCACCACCGCGCCGTGGCGCAGCAGCATCAGGCTGTGCAGCTCGATCCCGGCCCGCTCGATGTCCCGCACGAAGGCCAGGATCGCCGCTGAATCAATCCCCTGCGCCTCCGGGGCGCTGCGCTCCAGCGCGAACGCCGAATCCTGCGTGGCTGCGGCGGCCGGCCGCCCGTCAATCTGCATGGCGGATCCCTCATCTTCGCGGGCAGTATCGCCCCGGCGAATCCTAACCCGGCCCGGCGGGCGGCGCAAGGCGGCGCGGGCGCGGGATCGCCGCCAGTGGTATGATCGGCACGAGTTTTGCGCATGGAGGGATCGATGGGAAACTACACGGGATCGACGCTGGAGATCATCTTCGAGAACTGGCGGGTCTATCACGAGAAGCTGCGCGACAGCATCGCCCAGCTGGCCGACGAGCACCTGGCGCTGCAACCGGCCCCGCATATGTGGCCGCTCGGGCAGCTGGTGCAGCACATCATCGGCGTCAGGGCTGGATGGTTCAGCGGCACGCTCGGGGAGAACGACGAGGAGATGAACCGGTACATGGAGTGGGGCCAGCGCGACTCGCCGGCGCGCAGCCCGCAGGAGCTGGCCCGCGGCCTGGACGCCACCTGGGCCTTTATCGAAGCCCGCCTGCGCCGCTGGACCGCCGAGGAGTTCGCCGAGACATTCCCGGATGAGATGTACGGCGAGCCCGTCCAGGTCTCGCGCAGCTGGGTCGCCTATCACGTGCTGGAGCACGATCTCCACCACGGCGGCGAGATCTCGCAGCTGCTGGGATCGCACCGGCTGCCGGCGCCCGATCTGTAGCGGCGGCGCGGCGCCGGGCAACGAGAAACGAGGGGCGCATGGGCCCCTCGTTCTGCCTGGAGTATAGCACTGCCCGCAAGCCCCCGCATCGGGGCGCCGGCCGATGCCTCCTCCAAGGCCGCGTGGTACGCTCAGCGCGTCCCATTCTCCCCAAGGAGGAGTCATGAAACCCTTGCTCTCGTCGATCGGATCGCGCGGCGACGTGCAGCCGCTGCTCGCGCTGGCCCTGGAGCTGCGCGCGCTCGGCCATGCGCCGCTGCTGTGCGTGGCCCCGAATTTCCAATCCTGGATCGAATCATTCGGCATCGCCTTTGCGCCGATCGGCCCCGACCTGGAGGTCTGGA
>DASWWB010000345.1:0-11934 GCA_036406115.1 Herpetosiphonaceae bacterium | reverse complement strand
GCCTCCCGCGGGGCGGGCCCCGGCTAATCGCCCGATTATCCCGCGGCGCCGGCCCGCCGGCGCCGCCCGCTCCGCCAGGAGGTTTTGCTTGAAACTGCTCAAAAGCCTGGGAGTCAGCTGGATCGATCTGATCCTGTTCCTGGTCTTCGCCGGCATCTACACCGGCTACGGGGTGGTCTGGACGCTGACGATGGCGTCCGATCCCCACACGCTGCTCCAGACCCACAAAGACATGATGTATTACCTGCTGTGGGCCTGCGCGATCGGCTACGCGATCCTTTCCAACACCGCCGCCCTCTGGAGCCGCGCACCGCGGGCCGGGGTGATCGCCTTCGCGGTGATGCCGGTGATCATGGCCGGCGCCTTCTTCGGCCTGACGGCGGTCAACGAGCTGCTGCGCGAGGCCATCCAGCCCTCGGTCAAGGTGCTGAGCATCGCGATCAGCGACCTGCTGGTGCTGATGCCGATGCTGACGGCGACGGTGGTCTTTATCATCGCCTGGCTGTTCGTCGGCCTGAACAACCACCAGCGCGAGCAGCCCGTCACCCAGGGGCTGATCCGGCTCGGCCTCGGCCTGATGCTGATGCCGATCGTCCAGTTCCTGGTGATCTTTTTCCTGCCGCGCTGGGACGACGAGGTGCGCGGCGTCGTGTTCGTCCACGCGATGGGCCTCGGCCTGCTGTGGGGCCTGTTCCTCGCCGGCGGCCTGGGCGCCAACCTGCGCCGGCCGGCCACCGGCAACGGCGCTGCCGCGCCCGCCAAGTAGCCCGCCACGCGCGATCGGAGGGACGCCGGACCATGTCCGGCGTTCTTGGCGTTTAAGCGCGCCGGAGGTAACCTGCGAGGCCAGGACTTGCTGGGGATTGTCCGGGCGGTAAGCGCCAGGGCTGGCGTGTTATAATGGCTGCTGCGGCGCGTGCGGGCCGCCGCGCACCCTCCTAGGGTTTGGCGCCGCCCGCCGGCGCGCTGGCCGCTCTGATCGGCGCGGCTGCGCTGCTTCGCTTTCAACCAATCCTGCGAGATGTTTGTTATGACCAGGCCGCTCACCCGTCTTTCAGCCTCACGGCGCGCCCAGCGCCCCCTCCCGCTCCGGCGGGCCGGCGCGCGTCGCCTGATTACCGAATTAAACGCGCTCCACGAGATCGGGCGGGCGATCAGCAGCCAGTGGAATCTCAAGGCGGTGCTTGACACGATCTACGCCCAAACCAGCCGCCTCATGGACACGCGCCATTTTTACATCGCCCTCTACGATCACGCCGAACGCAGCATCCAGTTCCCGGTGTTCGTCGACGACGGCCAGTTGATCGAGGTCCCGCCGCGCCACTGGAGCACCGGCATCACCGAGTGGATGCTGCTCCACCGCCGGCCGGTCCGCCGGCAGATCACCGATCTTGACGAGGACATCGCCCCGATCGCCTGGGGCTCCCACTCCAAATCCTATCTCGGCGTGCCGATTATGCTGCGCGATGAGCCGCTGGGCGTGATCAGCGTCCAAAGCGTCGAGCACGAGCAGGCCTTCTCCGAGCGCGACGAGGCGATCCTGCTGATGGTCGCCGACCAGGCCGCGATCGCCATCGCCAACGCCCTGCGCTACGAGGCCGTCAACAACGAGCTGGAGCGGCGCGTCGCCGAGCTGGAGGCGCTGGAGGCGACCGCCCGCGATCTCAACGCCACGCTGCACCTGGACACGATGCTGGAGCGGCTGGTCCAGCGGCTGTGCGCCCTCACCAGCGCCGAGGCCGGCATGGTCTGCCTGGTCTCCGACGACAAGCGCACGCTCAAGGTCCGCGCCGACCAGGGCTATCCCGATACCGTCGAGCTGTACCGCGAGGGCGGCTGGAGCCTCAGCTGGGGCATCTCCGGCAAAGTCGCCCGCTCCGGCGTCCCGGATTGGTCGCCCGACGTGCGGCTGTCCCAATCCTATCATCCGACCCGCCCGACCACCCAGAGCCAGATGACGATCCCGATCAGCCACAACAACACGGTGCTGGGCGTCCTGGTGCTGGAGAGCGACCGGCTGGATGCGTTCACTCCCCAGCACTTGGGGTTTGTCACCCAGATCGCCGAGCATGCCGCGCTCTCGGTCCACAACGCCCGCGTCCATGACCAGGCCCTGCGCCAGCAGGCGCTGCTGACCCAGCGCTCGCAGCAGCTCAACGAAGTGATGCGCATCAGCCAGGCCCTCAGCGCCAGCCTGGACCTCAACGCGCTGCTGCCCGAGATTGTGCGCTCAGTCCAGTCAAGCCTCGGCTTCAACATCGCCCTGCTCAGCCTGCTCGACCGGGCCTATCCGCCGCGGATGGTCCGGCGGGCGGCTGCCGGCATCCCCGCCGAGAAATGGGAGATGCTCAAGCGCCAGTTCGTGCCGCTGGAGTGGTACAAGCATGTGATGCGCGACGAGTTCCGCCTCAGCCGCTCCTATTTCATCCCGCACACCCACAGCGACCATCACTTGGTCTGGAACGAGGCCGACACCGATCTCTACCGGCCCAACCTGGGCGAGCGCTCCGACGACGAGTGGCACGCCGAAGATTCGCTGTTCGTGCCGCTGCTGGACTCGGAGGGCGAGCTGCTGGGCGTGCTGGCGGTCGACGATCCCCGCGACCGGCGCGTGCCGGCCCTGGAGGCGCTCCAGGTGCTGGAGATCTTCGCCACCCAGGCGGCGATCGCGATCGAGAACGCCAGCAAATACGCCGCAACCCAGCGCCTGGCGATCACCGACGGCCTGACCAGCCTCTACAACCAGCGCCACTTCGGCACGCTGCTGGAGCAGGAGGTGCTCAAGGCCCGCCGCCACCAGCAGCCGCTGGCGCTGATGGCCTTTGATCTCGATAAGTTCAAGAGCTACAACGACACCTACGGCCACCTGGAAGGCAACGTGCTGCTGCGCGAATTCTCGCAGCTGCTGCGCTCCAGCGTGCGCGAGACCGACATCGTGGCCCGCAACGGCGGCGAGGAGTTCGCCGTGATCCTGCCCCAGACTGACGCCGAGGGCGCCATGCTGCTCGCCGAGCGCGTGCGCTCCCTGGTGGCCTCCTATCCCTTCCCGCACCGGCCGATCACGGTCAGCATCGGCGTCGGCGTGCTCCAGCCCAAGATGGACTCGCTGCTGTTGCAAGAGGTTGCCGACATGGCCCTCTACAAGGCGAAATCCGCCGGCCGCAACACGATCGTGCTGGGCGAGGCGGCGCCCCACAGCATCATTGGTTGACCCATCCGCCCGTGATACAATGAGCGCGTGGAAATCGCGTTTGCAAGGAGTTGCCCAGTGAGTTCGCGCCTGCCGATCATCGCCATCCCCTGTGCGACCTACGCCCGCCCGCATCCCTACCCGCTCGCCCACGGCAACAACGAGACCTACATCCGGGCGGTCGAGCGGCTGGGCGGCGCGCCGATGCTGATCCCGCTGCTCCACGACGAGGCCGCCCTGCGCGCGCTGTTCGCCCTGGCGGACGGCGTGCTGTTCGCCGGCGGCGCCGACCTGGACCCCGCCCATTACGGCGAGCAGCCCCACGAGAAGCTGGGGACGGTCAACCGCCTGCAAGACGATGTCGAGCTGAAGCTGCTGGGCTGGGCGCGCGAGGCCCGCATGCCGGTCTTCGCGATCTGCCGCGGCTTCCAGCTGCTGAACGTCGGCTACGGCGGCACGCTCTACCAGGATCTGCCGAGCCAGCACCCGGGCGGCCACAACCACCTCGAATCGTTCGATCAGAACATCCGCGAGCTGCAAACCCACGCCATGACCCTGGAGCCCGGCACCAGGCTCGGCGAGTGGCTGCAAACCACCGATGTCCCGGTCAACACGCTGCACCACCAGGCGATCAAGGAGCTGGCGCCCGACCTCAAGGCCGTGGGCTGGTCGGATGACGGGCTGATCGAGGCTGTCGAGAGCGTGACCGAGCCCTGGGTCGTGGGCGTCCAGTGCCACCCCGAGGAGCTGGTGAAGGGGACCGATGTGCGCTGGGAGCAGGTGTTCGAGTCCTTCGTCGCTGCCGCCGCCGAGTGGCGGGCCCAGCAGGCGGTGATGCAGCCGTGAGCGGCGCGCCGATCGGAGTGTTCGACTCCGGCGTGGGCGGCATCTCGGTGCTGCATGAGATCCGCCGCGCCCTGCCGGGCGAGGACGTGATCTATGTCTCCGACGCGGGCTACTGCCCCTACGGCGGCCGGCCGGCCCACGAGATCACCGCGCGGGCCGTGGCGATTACTGATTTCTTCCTGGCGCGGGAGGCCAAGCTGATTGTCGTGGCGTGCAACACCGCCACCATCGCCGCCGTCGAATTTCTCCGCGCGACCTACGCATGCTCGTTCGTCGGCATGGAGCCGGCGGTCAAGCCGGCGGTCGCGGCGACCCGCTCGGGCGTGGTCGGGGTGCTGGCGACTGGGGCCTCGCTCTCAGGCGATAAGTTCCATCGCCTGGTGGCGCGCCACGCCGGCGCCGTGCGGGTGATCAATCAGCCCTGCCCCGGCCTGGTCGAGCAAGTCGAGCTGGGCGACCTGGCCGGCCCGGCGACCCGGGCGCTGGTCGAGCGCTACGTGGCGCCGCTCGTGGCCGCCGGCGCCGACACGCTGGTGCTGGGCTGCACCCATTATCCGTTTCTCCGGCCCTTGATCGCCGAGATCGCCGGGCCGGGCGTTGAGTTGATAGACACCGGGGCCGCCGTCGCCCGCCAGACCCGCCGCCTGCTTGAGCAGGAAGGGCTGCTGGATGGGCGGGCGGAGCCCGGCGCGATGTCGTGGTATTGCAGCGGCGACCCCGCCGCCGCCGCCCCGGTGATGAGCCGGCTGTGGGGTGCAGCGGTCGAGGTCGCGGCCTTGCCCGATTAAGGCGGCGGTTCATGAGTGTGCAGCTGGCGCTCAATCTGCGCTCTAGCACGGCGCGCCTGCCCTCGGAGGCCGGCGCGCGGCTGATCTACGTGTTGCTCGATGTCGCGGCCCAGAGCCAGCCCGGCCTGCGCATGCCCATCCACTGCTGCCTGGTGGTCGATTGCTCGCCCTCCATGCGCGTCCCCATCGCCGACGAGAGCATGTTCCGCGAGCTGATGCGCCGCGGCCTGGCCAGCGAGGTCATGCTCGACGGCCTGCCGGTCTGGCAGGTGCCGGGCGGCATCCCCAGCGACCTCCAGGGCCGGGCGGTCAGCCCCAGCCGCTGGCTGGCCCAGGCGGTCGGCTCGGCCGCCGAGCGCCTCGACGACGCCGACCGAATATCGATGATCGCCTTCGCCAGCTCGTCGCGCACGCTGCTCCACCACCAACTGCCCAGCGACACTGCCGCCCTGCGCGTTGCCCTGCACAAGATCGAGCGCTCGGATTTCGGCTCCAAGACCGTCTTGGCCGAGGCGCTGGGCCAGGCCCTCGACATCGCCCACGAGTCCCGCGCCACCAGCCACGCCTCGCGCGTGATCCTGCTCACCGACGGCTTCGTGGAGGACGCCGCGCCCGCCCTGGAGCTGGCCAACGGCTTCGGCGCCGCCGGCGTGCCGATCACCACGATCGGCCTGGGCATCGAATTCCAGGAGCAGCTGCTGCTCGGACTGGCCGACCGCTCCGGCGGCCGCGCGACGATGATCACCGACGCCAAGGCGATCCCGCCGCTGCTCGACCGCGAGCTGGAGCGCTCCGGCCGGGTCCTCGCCAAGCGCGCCCGGCTCGATCTGCGCCTGGCCCAGGGCGTCGAGCTGCGCAAGGTCTTCCGCGTCCGCCCGGAGCTGGCCGAGCTGCCGCCGCTGAGCCTGAGCGCCGGCGCCGGCAGCGTGGCCGTGGGCGCGCTGGAGCGCAACGCCGCCCCGACCTTCTTGCTGGAGCTGGTGGCGCCGCCCCGCCCCGCCGGCGAGTTCCGCCTGCTGCGGGCCACCGCCCACGCCGACCAGGCCGACGGCAGCCCGGCGCCCTCGGCCTACGCCGAGCTGGTGGTCGGCTACGCCCCCGGCGCCGATGATTCGATCAGCCCCGAGCTGGGGCCGACGATCGATCGCGTCGCCGCCTTCCAGCTCCAGAGCCGCGCCTTGGACGCCGCCGCCGAGGGCGACTCTCTCGGCGCCACCCGCAAGCTCGCCGCCGCCGTGACCCGCCTGATCGAGCTGGGCGAGCACGATCTGGCCGCCCGCGCCGCCGCCACCGCCAAACAGCTCGCCGAAACCGGTCAGATCGAAACCGCCGACGCCAAGGCCTTGCGCTATGCGACCCGCCGCTTGACGGAGGGTGGATGATACCAGCAGCGGCTCGCCGCTGCCGCCCTTTTCTTGGATTATGAGGGGGATCCCACATGTCTGATAGTGCGACCGACGACCAGACGACGCCCACCCAGCCGCTTGATGTGCCGCCCCATGCGCTGGAGGTCGGCGACCCGCCCATGACCGAGCCGCTGCCGATCGGCACGGTGCTCAAGGATATCTACCGCGTCACGGCGCTCCTGACCGACACGCCAAGCCTGCGCGTCTACCGGGTCGCGATGCTGGAGGAGGGCGAGCAGTGCGCCAAGTGCGGCGCCACGCTCCAGGAAGGCGATCAGTTCTGCGAGGATTGCGGCGCCCAGATCGAGGAGCAGACCGCGCTGCTCCAGGAGACCCCGGCCTCGGCCCCCGCCGGCGCCGGCCTGCTGGCCGACCTGCCCGCCGACGAGGTGACGGAGATGCGCGCGCTGCCCCCGGTGCGCGAGGTGTTGGTCGGCGGCGATTCGCGCTACGCGGTCCTGCCCGAGCGCGGCACGCTGATGGGCCTCGATAGCATGCTCAGCGGCGAGGACGCGGTGCTCGACGAGGCCGACACGCTGCGGATCGGCCACAGCATCGCCCACAGCCTGGCGTTCCTCCACAGCAAAGGCCTGGCCCTCGGGCGCCTGACCCTGGCCGACCTGGCGATCACCACTCAGCGCGAGGTCGTGCTGGCCGACGGCTCGGCGATCCGCCGCTCCCAAGGGCCGGAGGACGAGCGCGATGATGTCCATCTGCTCGGCCGCGTTCTGGAGAAGCTGGCCGGTATCGAGCGCCAGACCAAGCGCCTCGACGAGACCGATATCTCCGGGCCGGTCACCCGCGATCTCGCCACGATTCTCAGCAATATCCGCACGGGCACCATCCACGAGGCCGCCCTGCTGGCCCAGGCCCTCGATATCCTGATCGCCCAGCGCACGACGGCCAGCCCGCTCCGCACGCGCACCGGCTACGCCTCCGACCCCGGCATGGTCCGCGACTACAACGAGGACAGTCTGCTGGTCTGGGATTTCCGCACGGTCTGGAACAACCAGCCGACCAATCTCGGCCTGTATGTGGTGGCCGACGGCATGGGCGGCCACGAGGGCGGCGAGATCGCCAGCGGCATCGCCATCCAGACCATCGCCCAGAACCTGACGCCGACCCTGCTGGAGCCGGCGCTGCGCGAGGGCAGCGTCGACGCCTCCAATCTCGCCGACCGGGTCAAGCAGGCGATCACCCAGGCCAACCAGGCGATCTACGAGGAGAGCCTGCGCCGCGGCAACGACATGGGCACGACGCTGACGATGGCGGTGGTGGTCGGCGATATCGCGGTCGTCGGCAACGTCGGCGATAGCCGGACGTACCTGTATCGCGGCGGCCAGCTCCAGCGCGTCAGCAAGGACCACTCGCTGGTGCAGCGGCTGGTCGATCTCGGCCAGATCGAGCCCGACGATGTCTACTCCCATCCCAATAAAAATGCGATCCTGCGCTCGCTCGGCGACTCGGGCGACCTGGACATCGACACCTTCGAGGTCCGGCTCCAGACCGGGGACGCGCTCTTGCTCTGCAGCGACGGCCAGTGGGAGATGGTCCGCGATCCGGCGATGGCCAAGATCATCGGCGACTTCGACGCCCCCGCCAACGCCGCCGACGCCCTGATCAAGGCCGCCAACGCCGCAGGCGGCGAGGACAATGTCACGTCGGTGCTGGTCCGCTTCACCAAGCCTGCCGGCCCCGAGCGGAATTCTTGATGAAAGGGATGATCTGAATGACTGAACCTATCGCCCTTAGCGCCACCTGGAGCCGCCAGCCCATCCCCGCCGGCCCGGCCCAGGTCAACTATGTCCTTCTCTCCGCCATTCCGGCGGCGGTGCAGACGACCGAGGAGGGGCCGCCGCTCAACTTCTGCCTGATCCTCGATCGCTCCGGCTCGATGGCCGGCCCCAAGATCGCGAGCCTCAAGACGGCGGTCAGCGAGGTGATCGGCAAGCTCCGGCCCCAGGACGTGGTCAGCATCGTGCTTTTCGATGACACGCTCCAAGTCCTGGTCCCCGCCCGCCAGGCCGATGATCTGCCGGCGCTCCAGAACGCCGTCGAGCGGATCGCCGAGCAGGGCGGCACGGCGATGTCGCTCGGGCTCCAGGCCGGCCTCGATGAGCTGCGCAAGTTCCAGGCGCCCGATCGCGTCGGCCGCGTCATCCTGCTGACCGACGGCCAGACCTGGGGCGACGAGCCCGCCTGCCGCGACCTGGCGGCTCAGATCGGCGCCCTCGGCGTGCCGATCACCGCGCTCGGCCTCGGCGAGGAGTGGAACGAGCAGCTGCTCGATGATCTCGCCGCCGCCTCCAACGGCGAATCCGACTATATCGCCGACCCCGACCAGATCGGCAAATATTTCCAGCAAACCCTCCAGACCGCCAAGACGACCCAGGTGCAGAACGCCCGCCTGCTCCTGCGCCTGCTGCCCGGCGTCACGCCGCGCGCGGTCTACCGGGTGCTGCCCAAGATCGCCAATCTCGGCTACAAGCCGATCGGCGAGCGCGAGGTGATCGTCGATCTCGGCGAGATCACCAGCGAGGGCGCCAGCATCCTGGTCGATATGATGATCCCGGAGCGCGAGGCCGGCACCTATCGCATCGCCCAGGCCGAGGTCTCGTTCGACGCGCCGCTGCTCAACGTGGCCGGCGGCAAGGTCAAGATCGACGTGCCGCTGACCCTGTCGCCCGATCCCAAGGCGGCGGTCGTCGATCCGCAGGTGATGAACACGGTCGAGAAGGTCACGGCCTTCAAGCTGCAAACCCGCGCCCTTTCCGAGGCCGAGGTCGGCAATGTGGCCGGCGCCACCCAGAAGCTGCGCGCCGCCGCCACCCGCCTGCTCGACCTGGGCGAGGCCGAGCTGGCCCAGACGATGCAGCAGAGCGCCGATCAGCTGGAGCAAGGCGGCCAGATCAGCTCCGCCGACCAGAAGCAGCTGCGCTACGCCACCCGCAAGCTGACGCAGCGCCTCGATAATGAGTAGCGGCGGGCGCCCCGCCGCTGAGGAGTGTTTGTATGGCTGGTGAAATGCAGATTGCGGGGACGCTGGCCCGGCCCATGTTGCCGGTCCTGCAAACGCCCCAGGTGGTCTATCTGCTGCTGGAGGTGAGCACCACCGCGGCGGTGGCCCACGTCCAGCAGCCGGTGAACGTGGGCTTTGTCCTCGATCACAGCGGCTCGATGAAGGGCGACAAGATGCGCTGCGTGCGCGACGCCACCCAGCTCGCGCTCAGCATGATGGGCGCCCAGGATCTGGTCTCGGTGGTGATTTTCGACCATCGGCGCGAGGTCCTGATCCCGGCCCAGCGCGTCAATAACCCCGCCGATCTCCAGCGCCAGGTCGCCAAGATCAAGGACGCCGGCGGCACCAAGATCGCCCCGGCGCTAGAGGCGGCGATCGGCGAGGTCAGCAAGGGTCGCGACGGCACGATCACCAGGCTGATCCTGCTCACCGACGGTCAGACCGAGGCCGAGATGGACTGCCTCAAGGTCGCCGATCAGTCCGGCAAGATGGGCATCCCGCTCACCGCGCTCGGCGTCGGCGACGACTGGAACGAGGATTTGCTGATCGAGATGGCCAACCGCTCCGGCGGCGTCGCCGAGTATTTCCGCGACCCCAACGAGATCGCGACCTTCTTCCAGGGCGCGGTGCAGCAGGCGCAGGCCGCAGTGGTCCAGAACGCCCAGCTGAACCTGCGGCTGGTCCAGGGCATCACGCCGCGCGCCGTCTGGCAGGTGACGCCGCTCATCCAGCACTTGGGCTACAAGCCGCTCAGCGACCGTGCGGTTACCGTGCCGCTCAGCGATGTCTCCAAGGACGAGCGGCGGACGCTGCTGGTCGAGCTGCTGGTCGATCCGCGCGCCGAGGGCCAGTACCGGATCGGCCAGGTCGAGATCAGCTACGACGTGCCGCAGCTCAAGCTGGTCCAGGAGAAGGCCAAGCTCGATGTGATGCTGAGCTTCGTCGCCGACCAGGCCCAGGCCGCCGGCGTGGTGCCGCAGGTGATGAACATCGTCGAGAAAGTCAGCGCCCACAAGCTGCAAACCCGGGCGCTGGAGGATCTTTCCACCGGCAACGTGGCCGGCGCCACCCAGAAGCTCCAGGGCGCCGTCACCAGGCTGCTCAACCAGGGCGAGGTCGATCTGGCCAACACGATGCAGCAGGAGATCGAAAATCTCCAGCAGAAGGGCGAGATGACCTCCGCCGGCCAGAAGACGATCAAGTTCGGCACCCGCAAGACTGTCCGCCTGAGCGACCTCGATCTGCCCAAGGGCTCGTAGGCCGCCCGGCCCCGGAACGCGAGAAGGCCGCGGAGCGCGCTCCGCGGCCTTGTTGATTCGCCGGGCTGGCGGCTAGGGCGCCGGGACCAGGAAGTCGGCGGCGCCGTAGCCGGTCTGGCCGGTGGCGGGATTGCGGATATTGAACCAGACCCGTCCCTCGGCCTCCTGCTCGCCGATCTTCTCGACCTGCGAGCCCTCCGGCAGCGTCTCCAGGATCGTGGCGCCGACCGAGGGCTGCTCGCGCATGAACAGGCCCTCGACGCCGGTGTTGGTGACCACGACCCGGTTGCCGGGGGCTGGCTGCTGGTTGGGATCGGCCGTCGGCGGCAGGTTGGGGTCGGCCGTCGGCGGCGGCGTGCCCTGGATGATCGGCCCGCCGGGCACGTCGGTCTGGCCGCCCAGGCCCAGATTGACCGACGGCGTCGGGGTGGCCTCGGCGCCGCCCCCGGGGCGGTTGATGAGCAAGACGATGAGGAACAGCACCACGACGCCGGCGGCGACGCCCGCGATGATCTTGGCGCCGCCCTGGTTCATCCAATTGCCGATGCGCTGGGGATCGGGCATGCGGACCTTGCCGGCGCCCAAGGACGGGCGGGTGGTGGGGCGGCGCCGAGGGGCGCGCCAATCCGGGTTGACCATCTGCTGCCAGGGATCGTCCTGGTCGCCGGCGGCCGGCGAGTCGATCCGGCGGGTTTTGGCGTCCGGGCTGGTCTGATCGTCGGTGTAGGGCCGAAAACGTTGTGGCGAGGGCGGTTGACTCATGAGCAACTCCATGCGCCAGTCTGGCGCCAACGCTTGGGGCTCGTTGAAGCAGTTTCAGCGCTCATCATAGCACGAAGCCCGCCGGGGGCGCAAAAATCAGCGGTTGCGGTCCCGGTAGCGAGTGAAGGCGCCGTTGTTGGCCAGCACCCAGATCCGGGCCGGGTCCGAGCCCAGCTCGGGGGCGTAGAACATCAGGCCGCCGGCGAAGTTCTGGATCACCGCCATGTCGGGGCCGGCGTCGGGCGGGCCGATCGGGTATTCGGGCGACGTGGCCCAGCCCATCGCGCTGCGAATCGCCGGGATGGTTTGCCAGAGCGCGCCGAAGCCGCGGATCGGCTCGTAGCGGCCGGGGGGGACGCCGGTTTCGCGCTCGGTGTTGTACTGGGGATCGCGCGGATTGCGATAGATCTCCCAGCGGCCCGTGCTGTCGCCGTAGAGCACGTAGATCTGATCAGTGTTGGCCCACCAGAACATCTGGCCGCCCTCGAAATATTGCAGCGAGGCCTGGCCTGCCACTTCGACGGCCTGGGCGCAGCCCAAGGTTGCAGCGACCGTCGGCTCGGATTGCCAGAGCAGGGCGAAGCCGCCGTTGAGGCGGATGCCGCAGGGCGTGGCCGTTGGCGGCGGGAGCGTGTTGGTGGGCGGCGGCGGGAGCGTGTTGGTG
>DASWWB010000344.1:0-4123 GCA_036406115.1 Herpetosiphonaceae bacterium | reverse complement strand
ATCAGTCGTCAGTCGTCAGTCGTCAGTCGTCAGGGCGGTTACCTATGCCTTGCACGCGATTTTGCGATCATGGCGTCGGCGCCGTCAGGGGAGGGGTTATCTCGGGCAGGATTCCTGACGACTGACGGCTGACGGCTGATGACTCACATCCCAATCCAGCGCGCGTACAGGCCGCGGGCGTGGCTTTCATCCTCGGTGCCGGTGATAATCGCCCGGCCGTCGGGAAACACCGTCCACTCCACCGCCTCGGCGGCGAAGCGGAGCAGATAGCCGTTCTGGCGGCTCTCGACGCCGGCCTGGCCCAGCCGCGCCGCCAGCTCGCCCAGCTCCAGCCGGCCGCGAATCTGCGGGCGGACCTGGACGGCGTTGCGGCCGCAGAGGCTGGCGGTGGCGCGCTGGTCCCCGTCCAGGAAGGCGAACTCGCCGCGCCCGCAGGCCGGGCAGGCCGGGTCGCGGGGCGGCAGCGGCCACTGATCGAAGCTCCAGGACCAGAGATCGACCGCCAGCAGGCCCGGGTTGGGCGTGCCGTTGCCGGTCAGCAGCTTCATGGCCTCGGCGGCGGCCAGATTGGCCAGCGCGCCGACAATCGGCCCGACCACGCCGGCGGTCTCGCAGGTCGGCGCCGAGCCGGGCGCCGGGGCGTGGGGGAAGGCGCAGCGGTAGCAGGGGCCGCCGGGGCGGAACGTGGCGGTCATGCCGTAGGAGGCGACGACGCCGGTGTAGACCCAGGGCACCTGGCCGCGCACGCACCAGTCGTTGATCAGATAGCGCAGCTCGAAGTTATCCGAGCCGTCCAGCACCAGATCGGCGGCGCCGATCGCCTCGTCGATCGTATCGGCGTTGACATCGGCGACGAGCGGCTCCAGGGCGATCTCGCTGTTGATCGCGGCGCCGTGGGCGGCGGCGGCGACCGCCTTGGGCAGCTGCTGGCGGGCGTCCTCCTCGGTGTAGAGCGTCTGGCGGGGCAGATTGTGCCACTCCACCCAGTCGCGGTCCACCAGGCGCAGCGCGCCGACGCCGGCGCGGATCAGGATGTTGGCGAGGGCGCTGCCGGTGGCGCCCAGGCCGAGGATGGCCACGCGGGCGGCCCCGAGCCGCCGCTGGCCCTCGCTGCCGATCCCGGGGAAAATCGATTGGCGGATATAGCGGTCCACGACGCCCTCCTCCGGCCCGCGGCGGGCCAGTCTG
Source organism: Herpetosiphonaceae bacterium (assembly GCA_036406115.1). GTDB lineage: Bacteria > Chloroflexota > Chloroflexia > Chloroflexales > Herpetosiphonaceae > DASWWB01. Next base: position 2,935 of record DASWWB010000344.1, on the reverse strand, counting down.
CCCGGCCATTGTACCCCGTCTGGGCGGCGCCCACAACTTGACAGAGGCGCGCGTCGCCGCGTACAATTCCGGCACAGGCCCGCCATTAAAGGAGTCCGTCATGACACGCTCCAGCAGCTTTGAGCGCGAGATTCTCGATCCGTTTTACCACGAGTTGCGGACCTCGCTCACCCTCATCCAAACCTGCACCGATCTTTTAATGAATGTCGATGTCACCGATCCCGATGATCTGCGCAATTTTCTCCAAATTATTCGGCGGGGCGGGACGCGCATCGACCGGCTGGTGCGGGATTTCATTCTGCTGGCGAAGAACGACGCCGGCATGCTCCGCGAGGAGTTTGTCAGCGAGCCGACGCCGCTGCTGGCGCCGCTCAACCTGGCGCTGCTGGAGATCCGCGGCGAGGCCGGGGAGCGCGCCTTCGAGATCGTCGACGACGTGCAGGACGAGACGCCGCTGGTCAACATCAATCCCGAGCATCTGCGGATGATCATCGAGCGGCTGCTGAGCGTCGCGCTGCGCTTCGCCCAGAAAGAGGGCGATACCGTCGTGATCCAGGCCCGCTCCACCGCCGACAGCGCCGGCCTGATCTTCACCGCCGAGGGCCTGCCCATCCTGGAGAGCGACCTGCCGCGCATCTTCGAGCGCTTCTTCGTGCCGGAGAACCTGCCGCGCTCGCGCGAGCAGCACGGCCTGGGCCTCAACCTGCCGGTGGTCAAGGCGCTGGTCGAGCTGTACGGCGGCAAGCTCGCGATCGAGCGCGTCGCCAACGGCAATATCTTCGCTTTCATGATCCCCCGCGCCTGAGCGCGGCCCCAGCCTCCACTCAGCGGCCGGCGGCCGGCGGGATCAGCGCCCCGCCAGCCGCCGGCTATTGACGGCTTCCCCGGCGCCTCATATCATGCCCCATCATTTGCAGGCGAGGATAAGATGCGGATCGCGATCGATGGCAGCCGCCTGGCAGTGGGACAGCGGACCGGCACCGAGTCCTACACCGCCGAGCTGCTGCGCGCCCTGGCGCGCCTGGACCGGCGCAACGACTACACGCTGTATTTCAACCAGCGCCCCGCCGCGCTGCCGCCCCTCGGGCCGAACTGGCGCGCCCGGCGCCTGCCCGCGCCCCGGCTCTGGACCCACGGCAGGCTCGGCCCGGCGCTGCGCCTGGACCGGCCCGACGTCGCCTTCATCCCCGCCCACGTCCTGCCCGCCCTGCCGCCGCGCCGCTCGGTCGTGACGATCCACGACCTGGGCTACGAGCACATTCCCGAGGCCCATCCCTTCGCCAGCCGGCTCTACCTGCGGCTCTCGACCCGCTGGAGCGCCAGGGCCGCGACCAGGCTGATCGCGATCTCCGAGGCCACCCGCCGCGATCTGGTGCGCTACGCCGGCGCCGACCCGGCCAAGATCAGCGTGGTCTACCACGGCGTCGACGAGCGTTTCCGGCCGGTCGATCCCGCCCTCAGCGCCGCCGCCGCCGCCCGCTACGGGCTCCATGGGCCGTACCTGCTGTTCCTCAGCACGATCCAGCCGCGCAAAAACCTGGTCGGGCTGATCGACGCCTACGCCATGGCCAAGGCCGATCAGCCCGACCTGCCGCCGCTGGCCCTTGGCGGCAAACCCGGCTGGCTGACCGAAGCCATCGAGCGCCGGGCCGCCGAGCGCGGCGTCGGCGAGCATGTACGCTTCCTCGGCTACGTGGCCGACGCCGACGTGGTGCCGCTGCTGAGCGGCGCCGCCCTCTATCTCCTGCCCTCGCTCTACGAAGGCTTCGGCATGACCATCCTGGAAGCCATGGCCGCCGGCGCGCCGGTCGTCACCAGCGCCGTCTCCAGCCTGCCCGAGGTCGCCGGCGACGCGGCGGTCCTGATCGATCCCCGCGACACCGCCGCCCTCGCCGCCGCGATCGGCGGGCTGTGGCGCGACCCAGCCCGCCGCCAGGAGCTGCGCGAGTGCGGCCTGGAGTGGGCGGCGCGCTGGACCTGGGAGCGCTGCGCGCGCCAAACCCTGGCGGTTCTGGAGGCGGCGGCCGCCGAATCCCCCCTCAAGGAGTTGACATGCGCCTCGAATCACTGATCGGAACGCAGCTCGGCCGCTACGCCGTCACCAAGCTGCTGGGCCGCGGCGGCATGGCCGCGGTGTTCCAGGCCGACGACAGCGTGCTGCGCCGCGCGGTGGCGCTCAAAATCCTCTACAGCCAGTTCCTCTCCGACGCCAGCCTGGTCGAGCGCTTTCGCAGCGAGGCGATCATCGCCGCCCGCCTGGAGCATCCCAACATCGTGCCGATCTACGATGTCGGCGAGGCCGAGGGGCTGGTCTACATCGCCATGAAGCTACTGCCAGGCCGGTCGCTCCAGGACGAGCTGCAGATGGAGCACGCGCCGCTCAGCACCGAGCGGGTCATCGAATTGGTGACGCAGCTCGGCGCGGCCCTGGACTACGCCCACGCCCGCGGCGTCGTCCACCGCGACATCAAGCCCGGCAATGTGATGGTCCTCGACAGCGGCCAGGTGGTGCTTAACGATTTCGGCATCGCCAAATCGCTGGACGCGCCCGGCATGACTGGGACCGGGGTGCTGATCGGCACGCCGGACTACATGGCGCCGGAGCAGATCAACCCCAAGCAGGGGCCGCTCGACGGCCGCGCCGACATCTACTCGCTGGGCGTGATGACCTATCGCATGCTAACCGGCGAGCGGCCGTTCGACGGCTCGACCACCGAAGTGATGATGGCCCACCTGAGCCAGGAGCCGCCCGCCGCCTCCGCGCGCAACCCGCGCCTGTCGCCGGCGCTCGACGCGGTGCTGGGGAGGGCCATGGCCAAGCGCCCCGAGGATCGATACCAGTCGGCGGGCGGCTTCGCCCGCGCCCTGGGCGAGGCGGCCGGCGCCAGCACCGCTGTCGGCGAGGCCACGCCGCCGCCCGGCGCCCGCCGCTCCG
>DASWWB010000343.1:0-13680 GCA_036406115.1 Herpetosiphonaceae bacterium | reverse complement strand
CCTTCAGAGCCGTATCCATGCAGGGGGTTCTCCTTCGATAATCAATCGGGGGTCTGGCTCAACAGCTTGAGCCCGCCGCCGCTTTTCGCCGCATACAGTGTATCACCTGCGTAGACCACGTAGTCATAGGCGACGCCTTTGTAGGTCCACTCGCGGGGCAGGGTCAGCGGCGCGCCCAGCTTCAGCTCCAGCGCGCGCTTGATGAACGGCCGGTCGGCCATGTAGCGGTCGCTGATCCGGCGGTAGAGCGCAGCGAAGATCGCGTCGCGCAGGGCGGCCTCGACCGGCCCCAGCGCCCTGCCGGCGATCAGCTCGCTCAGCTGGCGCACCACCGACCAGTCGGTCGCCGCCGCGCCGCCGGCGATCGGCGTGTAGAGCGCGTCGAAGGCGAAGATCTGGATGGCGTAGGAGGCGCCGCCCGGCGCGGTGATCCGCTGGCTGTCCTCCAGCGGCACGCCGACCGGGGCGCGGCGCACGGCGTGGGCGAAGGCCTGCTCCGGCCGGTAGTCCACCCCCAGCACGCCATAGGTGAAGCGCATCAGATCGTCGTAAAGCTGGTCGTCGCGGATCTCGCCCGCCCGCAGCACGATGTTCCACTGGTTGTAGCGGCTGACAATCACATCGCGTCCGTAGACCTCGCCGGTGTAGCGCTGGCCCTTGGTGGTGAAATCCATGCCGACCCGGATCGGCGAACCCAGCTTGTTGTCGCGGGCGAACTGGTGGAACAGCCAGTCCGGCCGGTACTCGCCGCCGGCCAGCTTGTAGACCTCGTTGCGCAGCTGGGCGCCCAGCGTGTCAGGCCGCGGGTCCGGCTCCGGCTCGGTCTCGGAGATCAGCTTGATCGTCTGCTCGACGCTGTAGCCCTTGGGGTCGTCCTTGTAGCCGGGCGCGATGTCCTTGTGGGCGAAATAGAACTGGCGCGTGATCGGGATGCCGTAGGTGTCGCGGAAGAAGCGCAGCAGCTCAAGCATGGCTTTGGTCTGCGCGGTGGTGATGGGGGTGCCGTCGTTCGGACCTTCCAGCTCCACCCCGATTCCGAACACATTGATCTGGCCTCCCGAGTAGCCGCGGGCCTTGCTGTTGACGCCGGCGTGCCAGGCGATGAAAGCTTTTTCATCGACGTAGTGATACACGACGCCGGAGCGGGCGATCAGATAGTTGTAGGAGGAGCGCACGTCGGCGCGCAGGTTCCACTGCAAGGAGCCGTAGCCGGCGGTCTCGTGCATCACGACGAATTCGGGCTTGAAGGTTTTGGTGTTGCGGGGCGTCTTGTTGGGGGTCAGATTCAAGTAGCTGGTATTGAACTGCATCCGCGCGCCTCCTCGGGGCCAGGCGGCCCGGCTCATCCGCGCCCATGATAGCATCTCTGGCCGGGCGCAGCGCAATGGGCGGATTCACCAAGCGCGGCGCCGCCGGCCATGGTACACTCGAGCCACGAATCGCCACTCAGCAAGGAGCAGCGCCATGGACCCCTCCGATGGTTCGATCGATGCCCTCCGCGCCGAAAACGCCCGTCTGCGCCAGCGCCTCCAAGCGCTGGAAAGCCCCGCGCCCGACGACCTCGCGCCGCTGCTCGGCCCGCTGCTGCGCAAACTGCCGCTCAAAATCGACATCTGGCGCGCCGACGACCCGGCCGACATGGAAAGCCTGCGCCTGGTCTACAGCAACGGCTGGACAACGCCCCTGACCAAGGACATCAGCCAGCACATGGGCAAGCGCATCCGCGAGGCGCTGCCCTGGGTCCAGGCGCCGGTGCTGGCCAAGTACGCCGAGGTCCTGCGCGACGGCCAGCCGGCCCACATGACCGAGCTGCGGGTCGCGCTGCCCGAGGGCGGCGAGGAAATAGCGAATCTGGAGGCGATCCCGCTCTCGGAGCGCCACCTGTGCGTGCTGGTGGAGGATGTCACCGCCCAGCACCAGGCCGCCGAGGCCCAGCGCCAAGTGCAGGAGCAGCAGGCGGTCATCCGCGCCCAGCAGCTGGCGCTGGCCGAACTGTCCACGCCGCTGATCCCGATCACCGACCAAGTGATGGTCATGCCGCTGATCGGCGCGATCGACTCGCGGCGCGCCCAGCTGGTGATGGAAAATCTGCTGCGCGGAATCTCCGAGCAGCGGGCCAGCGTGGTGATCCTCGACATCACCGGCGTGCCGATCGTCGACACCCAGGTTGCCAACGCGCTCATCCAATCAGCCCAGGCGGTCAAGCTGCTGGGCGCCCACGTCGTCCTGACCGGCATCCGGCCCGAGGTGGCCCAGACGCTGGTCGGCCTGGGAGTCAATCTCAACGAGATCATCACCATGAGCAACGTGCAGGGCGGGATCGCCTACGCCACCGCCAACCGCCGCTCCTGAGCCGGAACGCGGCGGCGATCTGGGGTATAATAGCTGGCGGAATTGCGAGAAAGCGACAATGCCATGCCAGTGTTAATCAACCTCACCACCGCCGACCATGGCGGCCGGGTCTCGACCGGCAAATGCGGCACCGCCGAGTGCGGCGTGAGCTGCAACTGCGGCTGCCCCTACACCGCGATGGAGGCCAACGGCCGCACCGAGCCGATCAGCGCGATCGAAGCCCGCCACCCCGGCCAGTGGCTGGGCCTGGTCATCCCGCCGGAGGAAGACGAGTTCCGGCCCGAGCGCGCCATGCTGGTCGTCCACTCCGCCGACGACAACGAAGTCTGGGACGCGATGAACCGGGTCACCCACAACCAGGTCATCCATGTCTACTTCAACGGCGCCTACGACGACGAGTACGAGCGCTGGGCCGCCAGCGAGCCGGCGCTGCCCGGCACCCGCTCGGGGCTCCAGTCGCCCTTCGGCGGCGAGATGATCGCGCTGCTGTCCTGAGCCATGGCGCGCCCGCTGCACATCCGCCGGCTCGGCCGCGTGCCCTACCGCGACGCCTGGGAGCTTCAGCGCGAGCTGGTCGCCCTGCGCGCCGCCAGCGAGATCCCTGACACGCTGCTGCTGCTGGAGCACCCGCCCACCTACACGATCGGCCGCTCCGGCGGCTTCGATCATCTGCTGGTTGACCGGGGCGAGCTCGCCGCCCGCGGCGCCGAGCTGATCGAGGTCGACCGCGGCGGCGACATCACCTACCACGGCCCCGGCCAGCTGGTGGGCTACCCCATTTTGCAAATCAAAGAGCACGGCGCCGATCTGCACCGCTACCTGCGCATGCTGGAGCAGGTGCTGATCGACGCCCTGGCGACCTACGGCCTGACGGGCCGGCGCTTCCCCGGCTACACCGGCGTGTGGGTGGCTGATGAGAAAATCGCCGCCATCGGCATCCGCGCCAACGCCCGCGGCGTCACCAGCCACGGCTTCGCCCTCAACGTCGCCACCGCGCTGGCCGATTTCGCCGCGATCGTGCCCTGCGGCATCAGCGACTACGGCGTCACCTCGCTGGAGCGGCTGCTGCCGGCGCCGCCCGGCATGGACGAGGTCGCCGCCCGGATCATCCCCGCCTTCGAGCGGGTCTTCGCGCTGGAGGCGAGCGACCTGCCGCCAGCGCCACAGGAGCGTTATGACCCAGCCGACATTCCTTTGCGTCCTGGCCCATCCCGATGACGAATCATTCGGCCCCGCCGGGCTCATCCGCGAGCTGCACGAGCGCGGCGTCCGCACGGTGCTCGTCACCGCCACCTGCGGCGAGGCCGGCTCGCCCGGCGACCCGCCGCTGACCGAGCCCGAGCGGCTGGCCGAGTTCCGCAGCGCCGAGCTGCGCGCCGCCTGCGCCATCCTCGGCGTCGACCGGCTGGTGCTCTGGGAGTACCCGGACGGCAGGCTGCGCGAGATCGAGGCCGCCCTGCTGCGCGAGCAAATCTTCGCCGTGATCAACGAGGAGCAGCCGGCGGCGGTGCTGACCTTCGGCCCGGATGGCATCACCGGCCATCCCGACCACCAGGTGATCAGCGGGCTGGCGACCCAGGCCTTCGCCCAGTACGTGGCCATCCACAGCGCCGAAGCTCCGCCGCGGCTCTACTACATTACGTCGAGCGGCGACGAGGGCCTGCCGGAGCCGGAACCGGGCAAGCCGGCGCCGCTGCCGCCGACGGCCCGGCTCGATGTCAGCCGCTACGCCGAAATCAAGCGCCGGGCGCTTGAGGCCCACGCCACCCAGCACCAGGACTGGGGCCAGCTGATTGAGCGCGAGGAGTGGTTCAAGGCGCTGTACCTGCACCGGGCCTATCCGCCAGCCGCCGCCAACGAGGCGCCGGAGACCGATCTGTTCCCGGATGTGGCGCCGGCGGCTTAGGGCGGGGGAATCGTCATCAGCGAGGTGGCGGTCTCCCAGAGCGAGAGCAGCTGGCGCTCGATCAGCTCCGGGCGGGCCGCCAGATCGTCGCGCACATAGTTGACCCGCAGATTGAGGTCTTGGACCGGGCCCTTGAACTGCTCGGGCACCAGCTCGGCGGCCAGGTCCAGCTCCTCCTGGGCCACCGCCAGCTGGCGCAGCACCTCGTCGGGCTGATTGTCGCGGAGGGCGATCCTGGCGCTCTGGAAGCGCGAGGCGGCCTGGAGCAGCAGCAGATTGCCGTTCGCCTGGCGCTGGGCCTGCTCCAGCTGCACCACGCGCAGGGCCAGCGCGTCGTCGGGAATGACCACGGCGGTCGGCGTGGCTGGCGGCGGGGTCGGCTCGGGCGGCGGCAGGGTCAGGGTCGGCGTGGGCGCCAGGCTGGGCGTCGGCGCGAGCTGGATGATCATGGGCGACGGGGGGACGGGCTGGGTGAGGCGGGCCAGGCCGGCGCCGGCCAGCGCGGTGAGCAGGAACGGCAGCGCCGCCCGCGCCCTGGGCAGCCAGGTTAGACGCGACGGGCGGCGCACCGGGTTATTGCTCGATCTGATGGGCCAGCAGCAGGGCCGAGGCCACCTCGCGCATCGACTTGCGGCTGTTCATGCTGAGCTGCTGGATCTTGCGGAACGCCTCGGCCTCCTTGAGGCCCTGCGTGTCCATCAGCATGCCCTTGGCGCGCTCGATCAGCTTGCGCGTCTCCAGCGTCTCCTTGAGGTCGCCGACCTGCTCCTCCAGCGCGAGGAACTCCTCGAAGCGGGCGCGGGCCACCTCGATGGCCGGCATCAGCTCGGCGTCGCGGAAGGGCTTGACAATGTATCCCACGACTCCGGCGTCGCGGGCGCGCTCGACCAGTTCCTTGTCGCTGTGAGCGGTCAGCAGGAGAACTGGGGCGATCTTTTCCTCGGTCAGCACCTTTGCTGCCTGAATACCGTCCAGCTTCGGCATCTTGACATCCATGACGACGAGATCGGGGCGCAGCTCGCGAGCCAGATTGATGACGCTCACGCCATCGCCCGCCTCGCCAACCACAAGATAGCCGAGTCCGACCAATGTTTCGCGGAGATTCATGCGAATCAGCGACTCATCGTCGGCGATTACCAATCGTATCTGGGGCATACAGGACCTCCGGGAGTCTGCGATTCCAGGCCGCCACTGCGGCCTGGTTGGCGCGCAGTATAGCACGCCGCCCGCAGGACGGCAAGAACACGACAAAAGGCCGTTTTTGCCTCTTTAAAGCCTTAAAAGGGATGTCCACGCGCCAGGACGTGTGGTATAATGGCGCCATTGACTGAAGACCGCCCTTTGCGGAAGGAGCGTACTCCATGCAAAAAACCCGCTTCATCGCCGAGGTCGCCGAACGAACCGGCGTATCAAAGAAGGATGCCCGCCGAATCATCGACGCCATGCTGGACGTCATCAGCGAGCGCTTGCAGGCCGGCGATAAGGTCGTCCTGACCGGCTTCGGCACGTTCGAGGTGCGCGAACGCCAGGCCCGCCAGGGTGTGAACCCCAAAACCCGCGAGCGGATGATGATCGAAGCCACCAAGACGCCGGGTTTCTCGGCCAGCAACAGCCTGAAGACGCTGGTGCGCAACAAAGAATAGCCGCCCGATTCGCATGCCGGCGGCCGGTGGCGCCCGCAAGGTTCCCGGCCGGTCGCCGCTGGCTCACAAGGAGAAACATACATGTCGAAGCAGTGGAAATCCCCCCCCGCGATGGAGATCGACCCCGCCAAGGCGTACACCGCCACGATCGAGACCACCAAAGGCACGATCGTGCTGGACCTGGCCCCGCAGCACGCGCCCAAGACTGTCAACAATTTCGTCTTCCTGGCGCGCCAGCAGTTCTACGACGGGGTCAAGTTCCACCGGGTGATCTCCAACTTTATGATCCAGGGCGGCGATCCCACCGGCACCGGCACCGGCGGCCCCGGCTATAAATTCGAGGACGAGGTCAAGAACAACCCGCTCAAGCACGAGACCGGCGTGATCTCCATGGCCAACGCCGGCGCCAACACCAACGGCAGCCAGTTCTTCATCACCCACTCGCCCCAGTCCCACCTGAACGGCGGCCACACCGTGTTCGGCAAGGTTCGCGAGGGCCAGGATGTCGTCAACGCCATCCGCCAGGGCGACGCGATCACCAGCGTCACAATCACCGAAGGCTAAATCCGGCGGCAACTCCCGCCCGAACGGCCCCGCGCATGCGCTGCGCGGGGCCGCTTTGCGCGCCCTGATGAGCCAAAGCGCGATTTCTGGTTGACAGAACAAACGTACTCACGCTATAATGGCCGTGAACACATACGTTCGTTAAAAACATTGCCTACGTTGAAGAACCGAGTTGCGCTGGCATGAATGCACCAGCGAGGATGAAACTGTAAGCACGAGATGAAGTCAGCATTCAGGCGGGCCTCCAAGCCCTCGTGAAAGGAATGATACGATGAGTGGGCTTTCACCACGCCAACAGCGCATCCTCGATCATATCGAGAGCTTCTTCCGGGCTCATGGTTACGCACCTGCCATTCGCGACATCCAAAAGGAACTCAATATCTCCTCGACCTCGGTCGTCGCCTACAACCTGCGGGCGCTGGAAAGCAAGGGCTTCATCCGCCGCGACGACAAAATCTCCCGCGCCATCGAGCTGCTGAACAGCAAGCCCGCCGCCCAGCCCCAGGGCATGACGGTCCCGCTGCTCGGCGTCATCGCCGCCGGCCAGCCCATCCCGGTGCCCGGCGAGGTCGATGTCGAGGACGAGGTGCTGGTGCCCGAGCAAATCGCCGGCTCCGAGAAGCTCAAGGGCGTCTACGCCCTGCGCGTCAAGGGCTACTCGATGGTCGACGCCCTGATCGCCGACGGCGACATCGTCCTGCTCCAGTACCAGGAAACCGCCGAGAACGGCCAGATGGTCGCCGCCCGCATCCGCGACGAGAACGAGGTCACCCTCAAGCGGATCTACTGGGAGGGCAACCAGGTCCGCCTCCAGCCCGCCAATGTGACGATGGAGCCGATGTACTATCCGGCCGCCAACGTCGAGGTCCAGGGCCGGGTCGTCGGCGTCATCCGCAGCATGTCCTAAACCCGCGCTCTTTCACGATCTCCGAAAGCCAGGGCCGCCCGCCCTGGCTTTCGCACTTCCCGCGCCGCCCGCCAACCGCCGCGCGACCAAGCAGGCTCATGGCTTGCCAAAGCCCCCTATCCCTGCTATGCTTCCAGCGTCACCCGTCAGCGGACTCTGCTTTCGCCCCGCCAGCCAACACATCCATCTACCGTGCAAGGGGGTTTGGCATGCGCATCTCTCACGCCCGGCGAACCATCGCTCTCGCCCTGTTCGCAGCCCTGCTCATCGCCTGCGGCGCCCCGGCCGAAACCCCGACCCCGGCCGCCGCAACGCCCCGCCGCATTGTCATCGCCGCCGCCAACGATCCCGCTGTCTCGCCCATGCGCAATATGATCAGCGAGGGGCTGGCTGAAAAAGCCCTCGGCTTCAACGTGGAATGGGTCGACCTCTCCTACAATGATCTCTACAAAACCGCCCTGGAGCAGGGCAAAACCGGCGCCTACGATCTTTATTTGCTGGACGATCCCTGGGTGCCGCAGTTCTCCCTCGAAGGCGTCATCACCGATCTGACCGCCCTCGGCTACGAGCCGGACAGCGGCTTCGTGCCCCCCAGCCTGGAGCTGGGCTACTGACCGCCCCGCCAGGGCGCCCGCGTCCCCGGCGTCCCCGCCGACGCGCCATCCAAGCTCTTCGCCCTGCCGGTGATCGGCGACACCCAGCTCTTTTTCTACCGCAAGGATCTGGTTGAGCGCGCCCCCGAAACCTGGGAGGATATCAAGGCGCTGGCCGCCCAATCCGACCCCGCCAACAAGCGCTATCTCATGGCCATGCGCGGCGTCAGCGGCAATCCGATCGTCACCGAGTGGTTCCCCTACCTCTACTCCTTCGGCGGCGAGATGTTCGACGCGCAGTGGAATGTCAAGTTCAATAGCCCGGAAGCGATCGAGGCGCTCCAGCTGTTCGTCGATCTCAAACAGTACCAGCCGGCGGGCGTGGAAAACTTCGACGCCGCCGAGCAAGGCCTCTGCTACCTTCAGGGCGAGTGCATGATGAACATCGAGTGGACCGGCTACATCCTGCTCGCCGAAGATCCCGCCAGCTCGAAGGTCGTGGGGCAGACGGGCTGGACCCTGACGCCGAGCAAGGTCCGCCACGCCTCGGAGATCGGCAACTATCTGATCGGCATGGGCAGCGGCTCCGCCAACAAAGCTGACGCCCTCGCCTTCATGCGCTGGTTCACCAGCGACGAGGCCCAGCGCGAGTTCGCCCGCCGCCGCGGCGTTCCCATCCGCAACGCCATTTTCGCCGATCAGGAGCTGCTGACCCAGGCGCCATGGCTCGCCACCGTCAAACAGGCCCTCGACAACAGCGTGGCCCGGCCGCGCACGCCCGAATGGGCCAAGGTCGAGGAGATCTTGGGCGCGCACCTGCGCACCGCAGTGACCGGCGAGGCCACGCCCGAGGCGGCGCTCAACGCGGCCGCCGAGGAAGTGAAAACCCACCTGGCCGGCCAAGGCTACTACAAGTAACGGGCGCCGCGATGTTTTTCCGACTTCGCACCAAACTGCTGCTCTCCGGCGGCCTCACCCTGGCCCTGCTGCTCGTGCTGGCCGGCGTCATGGCGCTGCGCATCATCGCGCTGCGGCCGGCGATCGCGCGCCAGAGCGAGCTCAACGTGCTTTCGCTCCAGGCCCGCGACCTAAGCCTCCGCACCCAGGCGGCCTCGGCCGATCTCAACGCCGCCCTGACCGGCGTCAGCGCCAGCACCTTCCAGGCCCAGAATTTCGACCGCCAGCTGACGCTGATCGGCGCCACCCTCGGCGAAATGCGCCAGGCGACCGGCGCCGGCCCGCTTGGCGAGCGGCTGGACCAGCTCCAGGCGCTGCGGGCCGACTATCTGCGCCAGGGCAACGCGCTGTTCAGCCTGGTCGCCCAGCGACTGGCCGCCCCGACGCCTGAAAATCGCGACCAAGTCGCCCAGGCCTTGGCTGCCGCCAGCAGGGTCAGCAACGATTTCAATCAGCGGATGAACGATCTCGGGGTGGCGGTCAGCGCCGATCTGGCCAGCGCCGAGAACGGCGTGCAGGAAGCGATCGATCAACTGCTGCTGGTGCTGGCGGGGACGGCGCTGGGGATCGGCCTGCTGGTGACTGTCATCCAGCTCCGGACCGCCAAAGCCGTGACCGCCCCGGTCAGCGCGCTGGCCGACGCCGCCCAACGCCTGGGCGCCGGCGATCTCGCGGCGCGGGTTGAGGCGCGCGGCAATGATGAGGTGGGCGCGCTCAGCAGGGCCTTCAACGCGATGGCCGAGGCGCTGCTGCGCAACCGGGCGGAGCTGGAGGAGCAAAACCAGCGGCTCGAAACCACCGTCGAGGGCCGGACGGCCATGCTGCAAAGCACGATCAGCCAGCTGGAAGAATCATTCGCGCAGCAGACCCAGCTCCAGGCGCTGCTGCGCGGCGCGTCGACCCCGGTCCTGCCGGTGGCGCGCGGCGTCCTGCTGATGCCGCTGATCGGCACGCTGGAAGGCGAGCGCGCCGGCCAGGCGGTCGAACATCTGCTGGCCAGCGTGGCCGAGCTGCGCAGCTCGATCGTGATCCTCGATGTCACCGGACTGTCGGTGATCGACACCCAGCTGGCGGCGCTGCTGCTGCGGGCGGCCCGCGCCGTGCGCCTGCTGGGCGCGCAAACCCTGATCTGCGGCATCAACCCCGAGGTCGCCCAGGCGCTAGTCCACCTGGACGCGGGAATCGACGCGCTGCGCCCGGTCGCCAATCTCCAGGCCGCCGTAGCGCTGGCGCTACGGACCGCCGGCCGGCGCTACGCCAGCAGCGCCGGGTCGATCGTCACGCCAAGACCCGGCCCCGACGGCGGCACCAGCTCCGCTCCCTCGTAGCGCAGCCCGGCGCCCGGATCGTTGGCGATCAGCAGCGGCCCGTCCAGGTCGATCAGATCGGCCAGGCCCGCCAGCGCCAGCGCCGCCGAGGCGCCGAGGCTGGTCTCGATCATACAGCCCAGCATCACCTGGAGCCCGGCGGCCCGCGCCGCCGCGATCGCATCCAGCGCCCCGGCGATCCCCCCCGCTTTCATCAGCTTGATATTGACGCCGTCGACAAGCGGCGCCCACTGCTGGACATCGGCGGCCGATTTGATCGGCTCGTCGGCGAAAATCGGGATGGCATAGTTGGCCGCCCGCAGCAGCGCGTAGCCCTCGATATCGTCGACCGCCAGCGGCTGCTCGATCAGCTCGACGCCGTGCTCGATCAGGGCCGGGATCAGCTGGCGGGCGGTTTCGCGGCTCCAGCCGGCGTTGGCGTCGACCCGCAGCGCGCTGCCAGGCGCCTGCTCGCGGATAATCGCCACGCTGGCCAGGTCGTCAGGCCCGCCGAGCTTGATCTTAAGGATGGGATAGGCGGCGGCTTCGCGGGCCTGGCGGCGCAGATCGTCAGCCTCCGCCAGCGGCAGGGTGAACGACGTGCGGGGCGCGGGCAGGCCGGCCAAGCCGAGCATGTCGCGCACATTGGCGCCCAGCCGCTTGCCCAGCCGGTCGTGCAGCGCCAGATCAACCGCCGCCCTGGCCGCGGGGCTGGCCCGGACCTCGCGGAGCGTGGCGCGGATGGCGGCAGGCTCGCTCGCCTCCAGCAGGGGACGGTGGGCGGCGAGCGCTTCCAGCACCGCCGCCGCCTGCTCGCCGTGGTAGGCGACCGGGGCGGCCTCGCCCCAGCCCTCGTCGAGCTGGAGCAGCACATTGCGCCGGGTGTCGCTGGCGCCATGGGCGATGCGGAAGGTGTTCCGCAGCCGCAGCTCGATCGGCGTCGCGCGCATCGCCATCGCTAGCCCTCCTCGGCGATGCGCCGGACGCAGACCAGGCCCTTGCCGCCGCGCTCCTCGTAGCGCCCTTGCAGCTCGGCGATCGGATCGATGCTCACCGACCAGCGCCGCTGATTGGCGTGGATGATCGTCTCGGCGTCCAGGGCGACCGCCACATGGTCGATATGATTGTGGCGGCCGGCTTCGCTGGTTTTGCCGCTCCAAAAGAGCAAATCGCCAGCTTGCACCTCGGCCAGCTCGACCGGGCGGCCGGCCTTGGACTGCTGGTCGGCGTCGCGCGGCAACAGGCGGCCGAGGAAGCGGTAGGTCGCCTGGGCCAGGCCCGAGCAATCGAAGCCGAACGCCGTCGTGCCGCCCCACAGGTAGGGCACGCCCACAAACTGGCGGATCGTATCGACAATCTCGGCGCAGCCGGCGGCGTCGCAGGCCGGGCGGTCGGCGACCGGGATCAGGCTGTCGGCGGCCAGCGAGCAAGGCCGGCCGTCGGGCGAGATAAAGAAAGCCTGGGCGTCGCGGAACTCCAGCACCGGCAGCGGCACGCCCCACGGCAGCAGGCCGAGCTGATCGCCCTCCAGGCCGTAGATCGGCTGCCAGCGGGTGTTGATCTGATGAGTGGCGGTGTCGCGGAAGGCCAGGGCGGTCGTCGACGGGCTTTCGACCAGGCCGAAGGCCGCGACCCACCCCAGGTAGCCGTCGCGCTGGCGGACGTGCCACCAGTCGCCTTCGCGGCGCAGCAGCTCCACAGCCTCGCCGTAGCTGGCCTCGGTGACCAGCTCCGTGTTGTGGCCGGGCCGCGAGCGGATATCGGCGACGCCCCAGGCCACGGTAGCCCAGCCGTACTGCTCGCCCTCGAGCAGCACCGACAGCCGGTCGCTGATCGAGCCGTTGGGCACGGCGTCCTCGATGATCGCCAGCACCGCCTCGCGCTGCTTGGCCTCCAGGACCGCGCCAGCGACCGTGGCGTGCTCGCCCTCGATCGTCAGGCGGACATCAAACACCGTCTCGCGCTGCTGGCTGTGGTCGCGGGCAAGCTGCTCAAGGCGCTCATGGACAGGATGGCTCATTGGATTCCTCATTCTAATGCGTCGGCACCCAGCGGGTTGGCGGCGCGCTCGGCGAAGCGGCGGCCGGTCAGGAAAGCGATATCGTCGTCGGCGCCGGGCCGGGCGTGGAGCGCCGGGTAGCGGGCGCGGCCGAGCGCGGTCAGGCTGGCGGCCAGCAGCGCCGTCCCGAGGCCCTGGCGGCGGTAGGCCGGCGCGACCAGCAGCTGGGCCAGCCAGGGCTCGCCATCGCGCAGCACCACCAGGCTTGCGCCCAGCAGGCCGGTGCGGCTGCGGGCGACAAATGAACAGCCGTCGAGCAGCGTCCCCTCGCCCGAGCCGAGCAGCAGCAGCATGCGATCGATCCAATCGGCCAGGGTCGCCGGGCCGGCGCCGGGCGGGGCTGCGGCCAAGGCCAGCCGGCCGAGATCCACGCCGTCGTCAAGCTGCACGAATTCGAGCGGGAAGGCCGAGGCGGCGGGCCAATCGTGCGTGTCAGCGGATAAAACCTTTTGCATTCCGTCATCACCTGGGGGCATAGGCGGGTTAGATTGGGTCATGCTACCACAAAATCGCAGTCAGGAAACTGTAATTTGCAGATCGGACTAAAGTCCCATAGCGACCGTATTGACGGCCGCGAAGGCCGCGTGGTATCCTACTGGTGGCGCTGGGAGCCCTCCCGGCGACTACCTGGAAATGGAGGCAATGTCGATGATCAATCCTATGACCATCAATGACCGGCCCACGGCGCTGCGCGCCGCCGCTGGTACCAGCGCTCCCATTTCCCTTTTGCTCAGAGACTGATCGAGATCGTAGAGCAACGAGGGCCGTGGGCAGCACAACGCTCACGGCCCTTTCTCTTTTCTGAGGGCCACCCCGTTCAGGGGCCGTGAGCAACGTCAATCGCTCATGGCCCTTTTGCATGTTCAGGAGGCTCCCGGTGTTAATGCTCGACCGCGACGGCTCGCTGCTGTGTACCGAGACCAGGCTGCCCCCGCCGGCAACGCTCAAACGCGCCTACGCCGAACTCGAACACAAACCCGAAGAAGATCAGACCAGCAGGATCGGCCGACTGCTGGCCCTGGCATTCGATCAGCTCGGCTTCCGCTCGCTCGAACTCCGAGTCAGCGACTCGCGCTGCGATCAGTAACCATCGATCGCAGCGCCTTTTTGCGCCTGAATGAGCGGCCCGGCCGCCTTTCAGATATGATACATCCTGTCTTTAGCCGCGGAGGTGCGTCGTGGTCAAACTGTGGATCTAAGCCAGACCGACCTGACTGTTTCAGACGCTTCAAGCAGTTTCTAAGGAGGTTACCTATGGCTAAGGGTCAAAAATCCGGACGCAAATCCAATCTGCCCCTTGATCGGGTGAACGCACCCAAGGGCCAGGGCAAAGGCAATCAGACTGTCAAACGGGTCCCGCGCCACCAAGGGCGCTAAGCAAACCGCCGGCGG
>DASWWB010000342.1:0-3636 GCA_036406115.1 Herpetosiphonaceae bacterium | reverse complement strand
CAGGCGGCCCGGACACGCCGGCGCTGTTCCATGCGCTCTGGGCCTGGCGGACGCACGCCGCCGCCGATCCCGCAGCGCCCGGCCTGCGCCTGGAGCTGCGGCCGGACGGCTCCGGCGAGCGGCTGGCGGGCGCGCTCGCCTACCAGGCCAACCGCTGGCACCAGGACAGCATCCGCCGGCTGGCGGCGCAGCTCGGCCAGGTCCTGGCGGCGGGCGCCGCGGCCCCCGACGCGCCGATTCTCGATCTGCCCCTGCTGGACGCGCCGGCCCTGGCCGGGTGGCTGGCGCTCGGCAGCGGCCCCGAGCTGGCGGTCCCCGGGCGCAGCGCCCACGAGCTGATCGAGGCGCAGGCGGCCCGCGCGCCCGAAGCGCTGGCGGTGGCCCAAGGCATGCGGCAGCTCAGCTACGCCCAGCTCAACCAGCAGGCGGAGCTGATCGCGCTGCGGCTGCTGGAGCTTGGCCTGCGGCCGGATGAGCGGGTCGGCATCGCCATGGATCGCTCGCCAGCCCTGATCGCGGCCATGCTCGGCGTCCTCAAAGCCGGCGGCGCCTATGTCCCGCTCGATCCGAGCTACCCTGAGGAGCGGCTGGCCTTCATCGCCGCGGACAGCGGGCTGCGCCTGCTGCTGACCCAGGCGGATCTGGCGCTGGGCTTCCTGCCGCCGGGAGCGGCCGCGCTGCTCGTCGATGAGATTTTGGCAGCCGATCCGCCAATCCGCCGCCCGCTCCTGCCGGAGGTCGCGCCGGAGCAGACAGCCTATGTGATCTACACCTCGGGCTCGACCGGCCAGCCGAAAGGCGTGCTGGTGCCGCATCGCGCCCTGGTCAACTACCTTGAATCGGCCATGAGCGCCTTCGGGCTCGGGCCGGGCGACCGGGTGCTGCAATTCACCTCAATCAGCTTCGACGCCAGCGTGGAGGAGATTTTCGCCACCCTGGCCAGCGGCGCGACCCTGATGCTGCGGACCGACTGGATGCTGGGCTCGCCGCGGCTGTTCCTGCAAACCTGCCAGGAGTGGGGCGTCACGGTGCTGGATCTGCCGACCGCCTACTGGCATCTGATCGCGGCGGCCCTGGCCGACGACAACCTGGCGCTGCCGGAGCAGGTGCGCCTGACGGTCATCGGCGGCGAGGCGGCCCAGCCGGCGCGGCTGCGGAGCTGGCGCCAGCGGGCATGGCGCGTCCCGCTGCTCAACGCCTACGGGCCGACCGAAACCACGATCGCCTCGACGCTGGGCGCGCTGAAGGAGCCAGGCGAGCCCGGCGCGCCGGCGGTGACGCTCGGCCGGCCGGTCGCCAACACGATGGTCTATATTCTCGACGATCGCCTCCAGCCGGTCCCGCCCGGCGTGTTCGGCGAGATTCACATCGGCGGCGCCGGGGTGGCGCGCGGCTATCTCGGGCGGCCCGGCCTGACGGCGGAGCGCTTCCTGCCGGATCCGTTCGGCGGCGCATCCGGCGCCCGGATGTACCGCACCGGCGACGAGGGCCGCTTCCGCCCCGACGGCGCGCTGGAGTTCCGCAGCCGGCTCGACGATCAGATCAAATTCCACGGCTACCGGATCGAGGTGGCGGAGATCGAGGCCCTGCTGCGCCGGCAGCCGCACGTGCGCGAGGCGCTGGTGCTGGCGCGCCCCGACGAGCGCCAGCAGCTGGTCCTCGCCGCCTACGTCGTGCCGAAAACCCAGCCCGAGCGCCTGCCGCTCGAAGCGCCCTGCGCGGTGACTGCCAACGGCGAGACCTTCGCGCTGGAGACGCGCGATCTGTCGCTGGAGGGCATGCGGCTGGCCCAGGCGCCGGCCGCGCTGCATCCGGGGCAGCAGATCGAGGCGCGGCTGGCGTCGCCCGCCACCGGCCAGGAGCTGGTCCTCGCCGGCACGGTCGTCTGGCGCCGGCGGCTGGAGGCGGGCGTCCGGTTCGCCGACAGCGCGGCCGATCTGCCGGAGCTGGCGCGAGCGGTCGAGGACCTGGCCGACACCGTGTTTGTCTCGCCGCAGCATCAGCAGCGCCAGCTCCAGCCGCTCCAGCGCCAGCTCGCCCACGAACTGCCGGCCTATATGGTGCCGACGCGCTGGCAGCTGCTGCGGGAGCTGCCCAAGCTGCCGAACGGCAAACTCGACCGCCGGGCCCTGCCGCTGCCCGCCGCGCCCGAGCGGCAGGCGGCGGCCGCGCTCGCCGACAGCCCGCTGCTGGCAGGGCTCGGCGCGCTGTGGGCGGAGGCGCTGGGCCGGCAGGTCGACGCCGCCAGCCACTTCTTCGAGTTCGGCGGCCAGTCGCTCCAGGCGATGCAGCTGCTCGCGCTGATCCGCCAGGAGCTGGGGCTTGAGGTTCCGCTGCGCCTCCTGTTCGAGGCGCCGACCCTCGGCGCGTTCGCCCAGGCCCTCGGCGAGCTGCGCAGGCCCGACGACGCGGCGCCGCCGCTCAGGCGCCAGGACGGCGGCGAGCCGGCCCCGCTCTCGTTCGCCCAGCAGCGCCTCTGGTTTTTCGACCAGCTGCGCCCCGGCAACACCGCCTACACCATCGCCCTGACGGTGCGAATCGACGGGCCGCTCGACGCCGCCGGCCTCCAGCACAGCCTCGGCGGGCTGGTCCGGCGCCATGAAATCCTGCGAACGACGTTTATGAATTTGGGCGGCGAGCCGGCGCAGATCATCCATCCGCCCCGCCCGGCGCCGCTGCCGCTGGCCGATCTGTCGGGCACGCCGCCCGGCGAGCAGGAGACGCTGAGCGCAGAGCTGCTGGCAAGCGAGGCCGAGCAGCCGTTCGATCTGGCGGGCGGGCCGCTGCTGCGCTGCGTGCTGGTCAAGCTGGGCGAGGAGCGCCACCATCTGCTGGTCACGGTCCATCACAGCGTGTTCGACGGCACCTCGGCGGCGATTTTCGTCGACGAGCTGTTCGCGCTCTACCAGGCCTGGCGCGGGGGCGAGCCCGCCGGGCTGCCCGCGCTGCCCGTCCAATACGCCGATTTCGCCCGCTGGCAGCGCCAGGCGCTTTCCGGCGAGCGGCTGGCGGCACAGCGCCGCTACTGGGTCGATCGACTGGCGGGCGCGCCGATGCTGCTTGCGCTGCGCACGGATTTCGTCCGCCCGCGCCAGCCCTCGCTGCGCGGCGCCGTCCATCGCTTCCAGCTCCCCGCCGCGACGCTGGCCGCGCTGCGCGACTGGAGCCAGCGCGAAGGCCACACCCTGTTCATGACCCTGATGGCGGCGTTCCAGGCCTTGCTCCACCGCCACAGCGGCCAGACCGACATTCTGGTCGGCACCGCCGCCGCCAACCGCCCCCACCAGGCGACCGCCGGCCTGATCGGCTTTTTCGTCAACACGCTGGTCTTCTCGGCCCGGATCGAGGCCGGGCTGACCTTCCGCGAGCTGCTGGGCCAGGTCCACGAAACCGCGCTCCAGGCCTTCGAGCACCAGGACCTGCCGTTCGACCAGCTGGTCGAGGCGCTGGGCCAGCAGGGCAACCTCAGCTCCCATCCCGTGGTCCAGGCGATGTTCATCCTCCAGCCGCCGCTGGAGGGCGGCCGCGAGCGCGGCGCCCTGCGGATCAGCGCCGAGGAGCTGGACCCGCAGCAGGCGCGGCTCGATCTGGCGCTGGAGCTGGAGGAGCGGCCCGACGGCCTCGCCGGGCGCATCA
>DASWWB010000341.1:0-2642 GCA_036406115.1 Herpetosiphonaceae bacterium | reverse complement strand
CTCGACCATCCACCGGGCGCTGGAGTACGCGGGCGGCGCCGGCGCCGATCGCTGGGGCCGCAACGAGCACTATCCGCTCGACGCCGATCTCGTGGTGATCGACGAGGCCTCGATGCTGGATCTGCTGCTGGCCCACCATCTGGTCAAGGCGGTGCGGCGCGGCGCCCACCTGCTGTTCGTCGGCGACGCCGATCAGCTGCCCTCGGTCGGCCCCGGCGCGGTGCTGCGCGACCTGCTGGCCTCGGGCGCGGTGCCCAGCCTCCATCTCGACACGATTTTCCGCCAGGCCGCCGACAGCGGGATCATCGCCAACGCCCACGCGATCAACGGCGGCGCGGCGCCGGACGCCGAGGCCTTCCCCGATTTCTTCTTTTTCCCCCGCGCCGAGGCCGAGCGCTGCGCCGCCATGGTCGTCGAGCTGGTGACCAGCAGGGTGCCGCGCCAGTTCCCCGGGCTCGATCCGCAGCGCGACATCCAGGTGCTGGCGGCGACCCACCGCGGGCCGGCCGGAGTCGCCGAGCTGAACACCAGGCTCCAGCAGGCGCTCAACCCGCCCGATCCGCGCCGCGCCGAGGCCCAGATCGGCAACAATCTCTACCGGGTCGGCGACCGGGTCATCCAGCTGCGCAACAACTACGATCTCGATGTGAGCAACGGCGACATGGGCGTGATCACGGCGCTGGACAGCGATGAGCGCACCCTGACGGTCCAGTACGACGATGTGCGCAGCGTGACCTACCAGTGGAGCGAGCTTGACGAGCTGGCGCTGGCCTATGTGATCAGCATCCACAAATCCCAGGGCGCCGAGTACCCGGCGGTGGTGGTGCCGCTGCTGCGCTACTACGGCCAGCTGCTCCAGCGCAGCCTGCTCTACACCGCCGTCACCCGCGCCCGCGAGCTGGTGGTCCTGACCGGCGACTGGAAGGCCGTCGAGCAGGCCGTCGCCAATCAAAAGACCAACGGCCGCGTCACGGCGCTGGAGCGGCGCCTGCGCGGCGAGTGAGCCTCCCCGCATCACGCCGCTATCATCGGCCCGGCCGCCGCCCGCTGCTACAATGAGCGGCGGGCGCCGCCCCCCGGGAACCCGCTTGCGGGTGCCGCCGCGCCCGCATCTGACCCGCCGACCGCTCCGCCCCGCGCGGACCAGCCCCCAGGAGCCCGCCACGTGTTCGAATCATCTGTCAGCGCTGAGATGCAGCGCGCCCTCGTCGTCAAGCTGGCCGAGGCGCTGCTGCTGGCCGGCGCCGCCTTCGCCCTCACCCTCTTGATCGGCCGCTGGTGGATCCGCTGGCTCAAAGCCCACAATATCGGCAAGGCGATCCGGGTCGACGGCCCGCAGAGCCACGAGGTGAAGCGCGGCACGCCGACAATGGGCGGGGTGATGATCATCGTCGTCATTGTCGCGCTCACCGCCATCTTCAATCTGTGGGGGCGCTGGTCGATGCTGCTGCCGCTCGCGGCGATGGTTGGCTACGGCATCCTCGGCGCCTTCGACGATTTCCTCTCGCTGACCAAAGTCCAATCCAAAACCTTCGGCATGAGCGAGCGCTTCAAGATGGTCTGGCTGGTGCTGCTGGCGCTGATCGCCTCGCTGGCGCTCTACCTGCCCAAGCCCTACGGCCTCGGCAACGGCGGCGATGTGCTCGTGCCCTTCTACGGCGTGATCGACATCGGCTACTGGTACATCCCGATCGCCACCTTCCTGATCGTCGCCACCGCCAACGCCGTCAATTTCACCGACGGCGCGGACGGGCTGGCCGGCTGGACCCTCGCGATCGCCTTCGCCGCGTTCGGCGTGATCGCCTTTGTCTACGGCTTCGATTATCTCGTCACCTACGCCTTCACTGCGGCGGGCGCCTGCCTGGCCTTCGTCTGGTTCAACGCCCATCCGGCCCAGGTGATCATGGGCGACACCGGCTCGCTCGCACTGGGCGCGACCCTGGCGATCGTGGCTCTGATCTCCCAGGCCTGGCTGCTGCTGCCGGTCATCGGCGTCATCTTCGTCGCCATGGCGGGCTCGGTGATGATCCAGCGCTACTGGTTCAAATTCACGAGGATCCGGACCGGCACCGGCCGGCGCGTCTTCAAGATGGCGCCGCTCCACCACCATTTCGAGCTGAGCGGCTGGTCCGAGACCCAGATCGTGCAGCGCTTCGTGATGATCAGCATGATCGCGGCGATGGTCGGCATCTCACTCGCCCTGAAGCCCATCCTGCCCCGCGAGCGGCCCGAGCCGGCGCCGCCCGCCAAGGCCGAGACCCGCGTCTCGCCCGGGCTGCCCCAGCCCCGCATCAGCCGCCCCTAACCCGCGCCGAATATCGGTCGCCGGCCGCTCGCCAGGACGCGCGGCCCGGCGTACCCTCCGCTCGTAGCGCCGCGCGGCGCCCATCAGCCTGCCGCGCCCTGAACGGAGGATTGCTATGCTGCTCTCGCCCGCCGACGCCGCCAGCCTGCGGCCCTGGCTCCTGCCCGACCGCCCCGGCCCGCTCGTGGGCCTGCACGCCCTCGCCACCGGCTGCGGCGCCGCCTTCGCCGACCGCTTCCCCGCGCCCTCGGCGCTGCTCTGGGCGACCGCCGGCAACGCGGCGCTGCTCGGCGAGCCGAGCGCCGCGTTCCTGCGCGCGCATCGGCCATTCATCGAC
>DASWWB010000340.1:0-8821 GCA_036406115.1 Herpetosiphonaceae bacterium | reverse complement strand
CAGGGTGTAGCCAAGCGCAAAAATCGCGTACACGCTGCCAATCGACAGGCCGTTCAGGCATTTTTGCGTAAACGTGACAAGATCCACGGCGACCTCCCGCAGCGGGGCGGCACGCGCCGCCCCGCCTGGCCCGCTGCTATTTGATGAATTGGAACGTGCCCGTCTGGTTGTCGGGGTTCATCTTGATCTGGGCCACGTAGAAAGCGCCTTGGTTGATCTCGCCCTCGGGGGTGAAGGAGATCTCGCCCAGGGGCGTGTCGTATTTGCCGGCGAGGATCTGGGTGTTGAGCTGGGTGCGGAGATCGGCCAGCGCGAGCGTGTCGAGCTTGGTCTTGCTGTCCAGGGCTTTGAGCGCCTCGACGAAGACCTGGACGCCGGCGAAGGCCTGCGCGCTGAACTGCGGCGGCTCCTTGCCCGGCTGCTTGGCGACGTAGGCGTCGCGGAAGGCTTTGTTGACTTCGCTGTCAAGCTGGTAGCTGTAGGCCTGGGCGATGATGATCCCGTCGCAATACTGCTGGCAGACCGGGAAAATATTGGTGGTGTTGAGGCCGTTGCCGCCGATGATCGGGCACTTGTAGCCCAGCTCGCGCAGCTGCTTGACCAGGTTGCCGCCGTCGGTGGCCAGGCCGGAGATGATCACCAGGTCCGGGTTGAGATTGATGGCGGCGGTGGCCTGGGAGGTGAAGTCGGTGTCGGTGGTCTGGAAGGTCTGGACGGTCACCAGCTCAAGCTTGAAGGTCTCGGTGACGGTCCGCTGGAAGGTGGCCGTCTCGGATTTGCTGAAGGCGTCGTTCTGGGCGAAGAAGACCGCGACCTTCTTGATGCCGGGGCTGGCTTTGAGCGCGACCTCGACGGCGTTGGGCGCCACCACCGCGACCGGGGCCGAGACGCGGGCGATGTAGTCGCCGATCTCGGGGATGCCCTTGGCGGTGTTGGAGGGCGCCAGCACCGGCACCTTGGCCTGCTCGGCGATCGGGTCGGCGCTGAAGGCTTGCTGCGACAGCGTC
The DNA here is from genome assembly GCA_036406115.1 of Herpetosiphonaceae bacterium. Lineage (GTDB taxonomy): Bacteria > Chloroflexota > Chloroflexia > Chloroflexales > Herpetosiphonaceae > DASWWB01. The sequence goes on along the minus strand of DASWWB010000340.1, from coordinate 7,814 downwards.
GGCCCGACGATGCCCACGACCTTCTCGCTGTTGATCAGGGTCTGGAAGGCGTTGTTGGCGCCGGCCTCGTCGCCGCCGGTATCCTGGAAGACCAGCTTGATCGGCCGGCCGTTGACGCCGCCGCGCTGATTGAAGAATTCCTCGGCGATCTGGGCGCCGATCACCTGCTCTTGGCCCAGCAGCGCGACGTTGCCGGTCTGAGCCAGGGCGATGCCGATCTTAATTGGCTCGCCGGAGGTGGGCTGGGCGAACGCCGGCTTCGAGGCGTAGCTGACGCTCCGCTCGGCAGCGGCCGCCGCCTCCGCGCCGGGCAAGATCCCGCCGCCCGCCGTGCAGCCCGAGGCGGCGGTCGTGCCTCCCGGCGCTGCGGTCGTGCCCGGGGCGCTGGTCGCTGCCCCGCCGCTCGAGGGAGTCGGAGTCGTTTCCGCGCCGCATGCTGCCAGCAAGCCCGCCAGCAGCGAAAGAAGCACCAGCACTCTCAGAAGTCGGATGTTCACGCGAACCTCCTTGCTCTATACGAGGAATCTGGGGGAATGTGGGCCGCATTCTATCACGCGGGGGAATTGTGGGCAAGCGAGGGAGGCCGGGCGGCGCCCGGCCCCCGGGCGCTACTGATCCAGCCGCCGGCTGAAAACAATCGCGCCGTCCTCGACTTCCAGGCCGGCGAGGTCGGCGAAGAGGGTGTCGCCGTTGTCGTCGATCCCCTCGGAGCCGAGGAGGCTGGGGTAGGTTTTGTGGAACAGCAGCTGCTCGCGCACGGCGGCGGGGCTCAGGTTCTCGCAGGTGTTGTCAATCGCGTTGAGGGCCAGGCTCATGGCCTCGAAGCCGAGCACGGCGTGATGGGAGGCGGGCATCCCGTAGCGCTCCTGGTAGGCTCTGAGCCATTCGTCGGCGGGGCCGCCCAGCTCGGGCGGGGGCAGGATCAGCGACGTGAACAGCGCCCCTTCGGCGGCCGGGCCGGCGGCTTTGAGGAATTCCCCGCTCTGCACGGAGTCGGTCAGCATCAGATCCGGCTCCTCGGCGGCGAGCGGGCCATGGCGCAGCTCCTGGGCGATCAGGCCGGCGGAGATCGGATCGGCGCCGCTGAAAAAGACCAGGTCCGGCGCAGCGGCGCTGATCTCGGCCAGCTGCTCCCTGCTGATCAGCGTCCCCGGCTCCAGTGTAAAGCCGCCGACAATCTCCAGCGCCTCCGCGTCGGCCTGCTGCATAAAGGCCTCTTTGATCAGGTGATGGACCGGGCTGCCGCTGTCATCGATCACAAACACCCGCTTGGCGCCGCGTTGGTCGGCCCACTGGGCGCCGCGTGTGCCCTGAAGCTCGGCGGTCGGGATGACGCGGACGAAATTGCGCTGCCCGCTCGGATAGAGATCCGCCGGAACCAATCCCAGCGCCGGCTTGGTGAGCATCGGGTCCGCCGCCTCGCTGCTGACCAGGCCGATATCGGCTTCGTTGAGAATCGGGATCATCTCCTGGAGCGCCGGCGAGTCGCCGGTCGTCAGCACGAGCAGCGTCTTGCCGTCGGCGACCGCGCCCTTGGCATTGGTGGCGGCGCGGCCCCAGGGATTGCCGCCGTCGACAGTGTCGAGCGGCACCAGATCGACCTGGATGCTGCCGCAGATCGGGATCGACGCGATCGCCATCTGGTAGCCGTTGAGCGTGTCCTGGAACGGCCCGACCATCGGCATCGCGCTGACGATTTTGACCGACGGCCCGCGCTCGGTTAGCTGGGGAGCGTCGGGGGCGGGCGGCATGCCGCCGGCCACGTCAGGCGGCGGGACATCGCCGCGCGGTGGCGGCAGCGCGGCGGCGGCGACTGTCGGCATGGCTGTCGAATCGGCGACCAGCGTCGGCGTGCCCCGCCCGTCGGTCCGGCTGTCGATAATCGCTTCTTCATCGTTGAAGGCGCCGAGGCCGAACGCTGCGGAGATCGCGACCATAATGCCCAGCGTGCCGAACAGCCAGCGCGGGCCGAAGCGCCGCCGGGGATGCAGCTGGCCGTGCGCGCCGTCCTCGCCGCCCTCGCGGCCCTTGCCGCGCCGCCGACCCTTGCCGCGCGGCCCGCTGGCCCCGTCAGCAGGCTCCTGGCCTTTGGGCAGGACAATCGTGGCCTTGGCGAGCTGCGGCTCCATGGCTGCGGCCACCTGGGCCGCGGCGGCGGTGCGGGCCACCCGCAGATGGGCGGCGGGCTGATCGAGCAGCTTGAGGGCGGACGGCGCGTCGGCCGGCCGGTCGTCGGGGCTGATCTCCAGCATGGTGATCAGCGCCTGCTCCAGCGTCTCCGGCACGCCGGGCGCTTTTTCGCCGGGCGGGACGAGCGGGATGCCCATCGAGGCCCGGTATTCGCTGGGCGAGGGCGGGCTGCCGGTGAGCAGATGATAGGCGGTGGCGGCGAGGCTGTAGAGATCGGAGCGCGCGTCGGTCGACTGGCCCCGGGCCTGCTCGGGCGGCGAGTAGTAGAGCGAAAGCGCCTTGGCGCCGGTGAGCGTGCCGCCGCTCTGCTTGGCGATGCCGAAATCCAGCAGCACGAAGCGGCCCTGGGGCGTGCGCTTGATATTATCCGGCTTCAGGTCGCGGTGGATGATCCCGGCGGCGTGGAGCTGATCAAGCTGGCCCAGCATCGTCCGCAGAAACGCCTCGACCTCGGCTGGCGCCCAGCTGCCCTGGCTGGCGAGCACCTCGCCCAGCGTCGGCCCCTCGATATACTCCATCACCAGCACGGTGCGCGAGCCTTCGCTCCAGGTATCGTAGACCTCGGGCATGAAGGAGAAGTGGCGGGCGTGCTGGGCGAGGATATTAGCTTCGGCTTCGACTTGTTTCTGGTGGGCGGCGTTGGAGGCGGTGATCATCTTGACGGCGTAGCGGCGGTTGAGGCGCGTGTCCACGGCTTCGTAGACGATGCCGAAGCCGCCCTGGCCGAGCAGGCTCACGAGGCGGTATTTGCCTTGCATCATCTGCGGCTGCCCGCACTGCGGACAGTTGTTGACGGTGGCTTTGATCTGCGTGGAGCAGAAGTAACACTCGTGCATCGCCATGCCTGAACACCCCTCGGCGCGCATCGCCGGCGCCAGTACGCCCGATCGTAGCATACGGCCCCAACGATAGCAAGCGGATTGTCGCTGCCGGCTGCCGGCTGTCCGATCTGACGCTGGCCGGTGGGGAATTGTTCCTGGCGAATCAGCTGTTTTCCACGCGAATCGCGGCCCGTTAACGCCCGCCGGCCCGCTGCGTGTCAGCGGGCCGGCGGGTGGTGGCTGGGATCGGCGGCTTAGCGGCCGAAGCTCTCGACCGCCCAGTCATGGACCGTCGGGATGGCCAGCGAAAGGCTGGTGCGGGCGGCCAGCGTCGAGCCGTTGAAGAAGGGCGAGCTGCCCTCCTCGCGCGGGATCGCGTTGGTCGGCGGGCCGACGACGATGTTGGCGGCGTCGAAGTCGTAGTTGCGGTTGACAACCTCGATCTTCAGCTCGCCCAGGTCCGGGTCGTTGCCCACGATCCGCATCTGGATCTGGTGCAGATAGTTGATCTGCTGGCCGATGAAAAGGTCCAGCGCCATGTGATCGATGCCCGACTCAGCGGTGCCAGCCATCCAGACCTGATACTGGTCGGTCGGCGTGCCGGCGATCGGGGTGCTGCCGATCTTGGTGATGGGCAGGCCGCCGGCGTCGCCGAGATCAACCGGCAGGTTCTCGGTCGGCAGCTCGGGGATGTCGGTGACCTCGATGTACCACTGGGTGTCGGTGTTCTCGCGGGTGTAGAGCGTGCCGTCGTACAGCACGGCCTCCAGGGTTTCCTCGGGCTCGCCGGGGACGATCAGCTTGAGGACGAGGTGGGCGCGGTTGGGAGTGGCCTGCTCGGTCTTGAAGACAATGAAGGGGGTGCCGTTGATCAGCATCACGCTTTCGGAGCGTGCGGCGGCGAAGCCGCGGATCTCCGGGATCCGGTCGACGCGCTCGGCGGCGGCGGCGGGGACGGCGAGGACGACGAACAACAACGCGAGGGCCAGTCCCGACAAACGACGAAACATACAACCTGCTCCTTGATGTACGGCCGGCTCCCCGGCCTGCGCTCCGCAGAGCGGGCGCTCCGCCTGCGGTCCGGGAATGGTACGCCGGTCCCATGGCGCAGGTTGCGGCACCCGCCGGGGCGGGCGCTCCCTGGGCAGTTGCGGGTGCGTCCCCGGCGGGCGCGGCGACTTCTGGTATCATGGCGGCGGATCGGCGCCAGCGAGGGTTTCCATGATTTACGCGACCATCCCGATCATGCTGCTGTACGCCGCGCTGGCGGTGTATCTGCTCGCCCGCCACCGCGACAATATCAAGGCGCGGTCACTGGCATTCTTCGCCCTGTTTAGCATCGTCGGCGTGGCCGGAGTACTCATCCTCGGCACCAGCGCCAGTCCGGAGCGCGCGTTCTGGGGCGCCTGGATCGCGCTGGTCGCCGGCGTGGCCGGCAATCCCTGGTTCCTGCTCAGCATGCTGCTCGGCGTGTTCTTCCCCCAGTGGCTCCGGATGCGGCGCGGCCTGCTGCTCTGGCTCAATCTGCTGGCCGGCGCGGTGCTGATGGCGGCGACCGGCGCCCTCGCCTTCGCCGCCCCCCTGGCCGAGCCGGGCGGCGCCATCTATGTTATGACGCCAACCAGCCCTGCGTTCGCGGTGGCCGCGCTGGGCTTCGTCTCCGTCCCGATCTCCATCGGCCTGCTGCTCTACGCGATCCGGCGCCTGCCCGGCGACCGGCGGTTCGCCGCGCTGCTGCTCGCGTCGCTGCTGGTCGGATTCAGCCTCGGCGGCTTTTCGTCGATGGCTGGCGACCACGAGACGCAGCTGGTGCTCAACGGCGTGGCGTTTCTGCCGAGCTGCCTGCTGGTGCTCGTGCTGTTGTCGCGCGGGCGCTTGTTCACGCTGCGCCAGTTCGGCATCGACCGCGCCGCCAATCAGTCAGTCAGCCCCATCCTGGTGCTTGACGACGCCGGGCTGCTGACCTGGTGCAACCGCGCCGCCGCCCAGGCCATCCAGGCGCCGCGCGCCCGCCAGATCGGCCTGCCCTTCGCCCAAATCGCCCCCTCGCTCATCCCCACCAGCCAGATCGACCTGTCGGGATTGCTCGACAGCCACGCCAGCATCCAGTCGATGATCGTCGACTGCGACGACGGCCGCAGCCGCGAGCTGACCATCCAGCCGATCATCCAGCGCTGGGCGCAGCAGGAAGGCTGGATGGTGGTGATCCAGGATGTGACGGAGCGCAAGCAAGCCGAGGACCGCGCCCGCCGCTACCAAAGCGACCTCGAGCGCGAGGTCCGCGAGCGCACCGTCGAGCTGACCGCCGCCAATGATCAGCTCCAGCAGCTGGCGAGCGAGCTGCAAGCCCGCCACGATAGTTTCCAGCAGGGATTGGTCCTGGCGCGCGATATCCAGCTCGGCTTGCTGCCGGAGACTCCGCCCTGGGGCGACGATCTGCTCGGCGTCGCGGTGTGCTGCGTGCCGGCGGCCGAGGTCGGCGGCGACTTCTACGAATTCATCAGCCTCGGCGACGAGCGCTCGGCGGTGGCGATCGGCGACATCTCGGGCAAGGGCGTCGGCGCCGCGCTGCTGATGGCCCTGGTCTCGGGCCACGTGGAGACCTGCGCCATCGACAATCCCGAGCCCGCCGCCGTGCTGTCGGCGCTCAACGCCGAGCTGACGCCGCGCCTGCGCGCCAGCAAGATGAACGCGGCGGTGCTCTACGTGCTGTTCGATTGGGGGCGCTCGACGCTGCGCATGGCCAACGCCGGCATGGTCGCGCCGCTGCTCTGGCGCGCCGGCCAGGTCCGGCTGCTTGAGATCGGCGGGCTGCCGCTCGGCATGCTGGCCGGCGCCGAGTATCCGCCCCAGGAGCTGGCGCTGCTGCCGGGGGATCTGCTGGTGCTGGTGAGCGATGGGATTGTCGAGGCCCGCAATCCGGCGGGCGAGCTGTTCGGCTTCGAGCGGCTTGAGGAGTTTATTACCGCCCACGCCCAGGCGCCGATCCAGGATCTCAGCAGCGGCCTGCTGACCGAAGTGGCGCTGTTCGCCGACGGCGCGCTCCAGGCCGATGACATGACGGTGGTGCTGCTCCAGCTCGCGCCCTCCGCGTCGCCCCGCCGCGCGGAGCCTTCCGGGCAGCCGGCGGCGCTGCTAGGCGCCTGAGCGGCCGAAGTAGGCCAGCCGGATGGCCTGCCACAGGATCAGCCCCGCCAGCCCGCTCCACAGCAGCGCCCACACCACCGAGGGCACGCCGGTCGCCTGCTGCATGTTCGCCGCATCCGTCACCTGGCCGCGATGGAAGGTCGATAGTTTCATCAGCCCGAAGAGGCTGTCGAGCGCGTTGAGGCCGGTCTGCACGGCGAGGAACAGCAGCAGCAGATTGGCCCAGCGCTCCTGGAGTTTCAGCCCCGCCCACACCAGCGCCGCCGTCATCGCCACGCCGACCAGGATGCCGAAGATATTCCGCACGTACAGCAGGCACAGCAGGCCGAACACGATGCCCAGCCCCAGCAGGACATGGCGCGCCGTGCTGACCTTCGTCGCCAGCAGCAGCAGTCCGCCGCCGGCCAGCGCGCTCCCCACGTAGCCGGCGCTGCTGATGATCCAGCGCACGCCGCCGGCGGTGATCGCCTGGCCCGATCCATCCTCGCGCACGACAAAATTGAGCCATGACCCGCCGGTGAGCAGCGCCGCCAGGCCATGGCTCATCTCGTGGATGAAGGTGTTGAACAGCACGAAGGGATACAGCAGCAGATGGAACGGCCAGACCCGCCCGAGCAGGCCGGACAGCACCGCCAAGCCGATCAGCAACCACAGCTCGGATTGGCGGGCGGGAAGTTGGTCGGGCATCGGCTCCTCCTGGAGGCTAAAACCAAGCCGCGAGTTTCGTTATGAAACTCGCGGCTTAGTTGCTGAATTCAGCAGTTTGGCTGGGGAACAAGGATTCGAACCTCAATTAACTGATCCAGAATCAGTCGTCCTACCATTAGACGATTCCCCAATTGGTGCCGAAGGTGGGAGTTGAACCCACACGACCTTACGGTCACTACGCCCTGAACGTAGCGCGGCTGCCATTACGCCACTTCGGCTTACCGATATGTTCTAGATTATAACAGCTTCCACGTATTTGTCAAATCGAGCCAACGCGCCCGGCGCGAGAGCGGAAAAGCGGCGGCGGCCCGAGGTCCAAAGCCGCCGCCGAGGCGCTCAGGAGTTCCAGCTCACCTGGGGATCCAGGCCGACGGGCAGGCTGGCGCTCTGGGCGGGGACTGGCGCCGACGGCGAGGGGCGCTCCGCCTGAAGCCCGGCCCCGCCGACAAGGACGGCCATGGCGACGATCAAGGCGGCGGCGGGTTTGAGCACTGCTGCGATCATGGTTGGGTTCCTCCACACTTGGCTGCGATACCAAGGGCCGATCCAGCCCTTCACCAGCTATAGATGCAATCGCACGGCGAATTTCCCACGGCCGCGCGCAGCAGCCGGCAATTTGTCGAACCCGCGGCCCTGTGGTATAACGCCCGGGATTTCGCCAAGCGAGGACAGCCATGGCGGCCCAGGCCGGCATCCAACTCAATTCCCCGCGACGCCGCGCCGGCGTGGCATGGGCGCTGCTGGTCATCGCCCATCTGCTGGGCGCGCCGCTAGCCTGCGTCTGGCATTGCCAGGGCGGCGGCGCGATGGCGGGGATGAGCCACGGCGCCCATCAGCATGCCGCCACCCGCCAAGGCCGCGGCGCCATGCCAGCCGGTCACGCCAGCCACCAGGGCCACGGCGCCGCGCCCGCCGATCAGGCCGCCAGCCAGGCGCCGGCAGCGATGA
>DASWWB010000339.1:0-1754 GCA_036406115.1 Herpetosiphonaceae bacterium | reverse complement strand
GGCGGCGGCCTCGGCGGCGGCGCGCGCAGCCAGGCCGTCGGCGTCGAGGGCCAGATACTCGTCGAGCAGCGCCGCCGCCTGATCTTTGGCCATGGGATTGATTAGCACCAGCGGCGGGTAGCGGGCGTCGTCGCCGCGCTCATTGAGCATCACCCGCAGATAGCTGCTAAAGCGCTCGGTCCCGCGCGGCAGGGCGTACAGCTCGCGCTGGACGGCTAAAAGCGCCACATATTCCACATCCATCGCTTCCTCCATCAGCCAAGCACCCGCAGGGCACGGGCGCGGCCTCATCATATCCCAGGCATCTGCGGCGAAGCTCCCTCTTGGCGATGACTTATTTGATGATTTGACGATAGCTTTTTTCATGATATGATCCATATCATAAGATGAATCCTATCATGGAATGAAGCTATGGACGATCAAACACGAGCCTACCGCAGCGCGGCGCGCGCCGAGCAAAAAGCGCAGACGCGGGCGAAAATCCTGGACGGCCTGATCGCCGTGATGAACGAAGGGCTGGCGGAGATCACGATTCCGGCGGTGGCGCGGGCGGCCGGCGTCTCGGTGCCGACCGTGTACCGCTACTTCGCCAGCAAGGAGGCGCTGCTGGAGGCGCTGCCGGGCCACCTGGGCGCCGCGCTGGGCGTCGCGCCGGCCGGCCCGCCCCAGACCGTCGGCGACCTGGCGGAGCTGGTGCGCGAGATCTACGGCCAGCTCGAAGGCAAGGACGACCTGGTGCGCGCGGCGCTGATGAGCGACCTGGCCTCGCGGTCGCGCCAGGTGACGGTGCCGCGCCGCCTGGCGGTGATCGAGCATGTGCTGGCGCCGGAGGTCGGCCACCGCCCCGCCGCCGAGCGCGAGCTGCTGCGCGACACCCTGTTCATTCTCTCCACATCCGCCGTCGTGAACGCCTACAAAGATTATCTGGGCCTGAGCTGGGCCGCGGCCGCCGAGCGCGCCGCCTGGGCGATGCTGCTGCTGGCCCGGGCCGTCGCCGAGCAGCAAGGAGGAGCCGATGACCCCGACGAAGAACGCTGACCCGCTGATCAGCTGGCTGGATGATCCAGCCGCCCGCCAGGCCGCGCTGGCGGGCGGCAAGGGCGCGAGCCTGGCAGCCCTGCGCCAGAACGGCTTCCCGGTGCCGGACGGCTTTGTGATCGGCACCGCCGCCTACCGCCGCTTTGTCGCGGCCAACGATCTGGAGCCAGCGATCGCCGCTGCCCTCGCCGGCGCGGAGGCCGCCGACAGCGCCGGGCTGGAGCGGGCCGCCGGCGCCATCCACGCCGCGTTCATGGCGGCGGCGATCCCGGACGAGGTCCGCGCTGCGATCATCGCCGCATATGACCGGCTCGGCCGCCCGCCGGCGGCGGTCTGCTCGTCGGCAGTCGCCGAAGATTCGGCTGCGGCAAGCTTCGCCGGCCAGCACGAAACCTTCCTCGGATTGGACGGCGAGGCCGCGCTGCTGGCGGCGGTCAAGGGCTGCTGGGCCAGCCTGTGGACGGGGCGCGCGCTGGCCTACCGTCGCCAGCGCGGCCTGGACGCCGACTGGCGCGAGGAAGCCCTGGCGGTGGTGACGCAGCGCATGGTCGCCGCCGAGACCGCCGGCGTGCTGTTCACCTGCAACCCGCTGACCGACAGCAGGGATGAGCTGGTCATCAACGCGGCGCCGGGGCTGGGCGAGGCGCTGGTCAGCGGCCAGGTCGCGCCGGAAAGCATCATCATCGACCGGCGCAGCGGGGCGGTCCTGGAGCGAC